>NZ_JBEXPH010000084.1:0-35526 GCF_040611955.1 Streptomyces sp. NPDC006510
CGGCACTGTCACGTTGACTGACCGGGTGGGATGATCTTCTGGTTGGTCGTGCTGGGAGGGGTCGTCCGTGGACAGCGCGCCGCCGTCGTACAAGGGGCACCGGTACCCGGTGGAGATCATCGCGCACTGCGTGTGGCTGTACTTCCGCTTCCCGCTGTCGTTCCGCGAGGTCGAGGAGCTGATGCGCGAGCGCGGCGTGATCGTGTCCCACGAGACGGTCCGCCGCTGGTGTACGAAGTTCGGGCAGGCCTACGCCAACGGCCTGCGCCGCCGGCGTGTGCAGCCGGGCGACAAGTGGCACCTGGACGAGGTCTTCCTCAGGATCAACGGAGAGCAGAAGTACCTGTGGCGGGCCGTCGACGCCGATGGCAACGTGCTCGACATTTTGGTCCAGAACCGGCGGGACACCGCTGCGGCCAGGCGGTTCTTCCGCAAACTGCTCAAGAAGACCTGCTCGGTGCCGAGGGTGGTCGTCACCGACAAGCTGCGCTCCTACGGCGCGGCCCACCGCGAGGTCATGCCCTCCGTAGAACACCGCGCCCACAAGGGCCTGAACAACCGGGCCGAGAACAGTCATCAGCCGACGAGGCAGCGCGAACGCGCGATGAAGGACTTCCGCAGTACCGGCGGGGCCCAGCGGTTCCTATCCGCGTTCAGCGGCATCTCACCGCACTTCCGACCACGCCGCCACCTGATGACCGCCACCGAATACCGCGCCGAGATGACCACCCGCTTCGCCATCTGGGACCAGGCCACCGGCGCCACCGACCAGCCCGCCGGAGCCTGAGCACCAGCCCGAACCCGGCCCCCACCACGCCCCGACGCACCGTCAGAGGCACACGCAGCCAACAACGTGACAGCGCCCGTACTTCCAGTCGATCCGCCCCCGCACCGCCTGGGCGGCCTGCCGGTCCGGCAGGCCCTCGACGAACTGCAACACCGAGACCAGCGCGAGCCGGCCCGGCGAGAAAGCAGGCTTGCCCCGCGTCGCGAACAAGTCGGCGAACTGCTCGTCCGTGAACAGCACACCCAGCTCGTCCCGGATCCTGATCGCCAGACTGCCTTTGGGAAAGGCCGCCCGCGCCACCCGCACCGTCTCCGCCGGAACCTCTCCGGGTTCCTCCGGCCGCATCGACACCCGACACCCTCCCCAGACAACAACATCGGCTTCCAGGACCACAACCGGATCCTGGAAGCCGACGTCATGCCGGGCCCGAATTAACCAACGGCATCGCTCCCCAGCATCCGGGCCCTCGTGCATGTCAGCCCGGGCGTCTTTCCGACGCCCTCCCCGGCGTCCCGCTCAGCGCGAGCTCACGAGGGACATGTGGTCGAGGTTGAAGTCTGGTACGCGGACTCGTCGAAGCTGATACGGAGTCGATGGCGGCCGGCTCCGAGATGCCCGGTGACACCGCTGGGCCGGTCGAAGAACGCGCTGTGACCGGCGGTATTGCCGACCTGGACGGGTGTGCCCGCCTCCTCGCCGTCGAAGCTCAGCCGGTAAGCAACGCCTCTGCGCACAGCGGCTGAACGGCCGCTGGCACCGGCCCGGCTCCCCGTGTCCGCGCCACCCGGGCCGAAAGCCCGCAGCCGTCGTCGCACGGGTACGAGGACGCCCGAACGGGTCCGGCCGGGGTCGGCCGGGGCCCGTTCGGGCGTTCATCATGTGGTCGGGCGTTCAGCG
Organism: Streptomyces sp. NPDC006510; assembly: GCF_040611955.1. NCBI lineage: Bacteria > Bacillati > Actinomycetota > Actinomycetes > Kitasatosporales > Streptomycetaceae > Streptomyces > Streptomyces sp. NPDC006510. The sequence continues at coordinate 1,685 of NZ_JBEXPH010000084.1, forward strand.
CCTGACCGGGTCAGGGCTTCGGCGGGTCACGGCTTCATCGTGAAGGCCTCGGCGGCCGGGGCCACCGCGGCCGGGCGGACCACCTTCAGGCCGCCGGGTGTCTTGGCGTCGGGCTTCATGATGACGCTCTGCCGGGTGGACGGCGCCGCCGGGTCCGAGAAGTCGTGCGACATCCCGAAGTCCGCCCCGTACCCCTTGATCGTGAGCAGCGCCTCGTCGACTCCCGCACGGGTGAGGTCCTTGGACTCGCACGCCTTCTTCAGCGCCTCGCCGTAGACGGACGCCGCCGTGTATCCGGCGACGACGCCGATGTCGAGCCCGTCCTTCGGGTACTGGGCGGCGTAGTCCTTGGCGAGCTTCGACGGGCCCGCACCCGCGTCGCCGATCGGCAGGGTGGAGGCGGCGACGTAGTAGTCCTTGAGCAGGGCCGGGCCCGCCTGGGTCTTCAACAGCTGGGGCGCGAAGGCCGAGTTGTTGCCGACGACCGGTACGTCGAACCCGGTGGCGGCCGCCACACCGACGAGCGAGGCCGCCTGGCGCGGGCCCGCACTCACGACGACCGCCTTCACACCGGCCTGCTTGAGCGCGGCGACCTGGGCGGTCATGTCGTTGTCGGTCGGCTTGATCTTCTGCTCGACCACGCTGAGGCCCAGTTCCTTCGCCGCGTGCTTCGAGCCGGCCAGGGCGTTCTCGCCGTAGTCGCCCTCGAAGTAGACATGACCGATCTTGTCGCCCTTGGCGATGCGCTTCTCGGTCAGCAGATAGTCGATCAGGTTGATCGTCTCGATGTCGTACGTGGCCCCGATGACCCGTACGTACTTCGAGCCGAGCAGACTGGCCGACCACGCCTGCGGAAGGACGAGTCCCTTGTCCTGGCCGTCGATGCGCTGCTCGACCGCGGCGACGAACGGGGAGCCGATGAACTGGGTGAAGCCCAGCACCTCCGGCTCCAGTTCGGTGTAGGCGGCGATGGCCTTCTGCGGGTCGTAGCCGTGGTCACGGACGGTCAGTTCGATCTTCCGGTCACAGATACCGCCCGCGGCGTTGGTCTGCTTCACCCACAGCTGCTGGGCCTGGGTGACGCTCTTGCCCAGTGAGGCGTACACCCCGGTCATGTCGGTCAGGACACCGAGGGAGATCTTCGAGGAGGTGACCCCCTCACCGGTCCTGACCCCGCTCTTGTCCTTCTCGTTGCCGTCCCCCTCGGTGGCTTTACCGCTGCATCCCACGAGGGTGACGGTAAGGGCCGCAACCGCGGCCGTGAGCACTCTCAGTTTCATTTCTTCTCTCCAGAATTTTTCAGACGCGCGATGCCGCCGGGCAGGAACAGGACCACCGCGACCACCGCGGCGCCGTACAGATAGCGGGACGCCTCACCCGGTGCGAGTCCGCCCGTACCGGGGGCGGAGACCAGCGGGAGGGAGTCGCTGTAGTGAGTGAGCATCTGCGGGAGCAGGGAGACGAAGGCCGCGCCGACGACCGCTCCCGCGACGCTGCCGAGCCCGCCGATGACGATCATGGCGAGATATTCGAGCGACAGGATCATGCCGAAGTACTCGGGCACGGTCCGCTGGAAGAGCAGGGCGAGCAGGACGCCCGCCAGGCCCGCGTACATCGAGGACAGGACGAAGACCCCGGCCCGGTAGCGGGCCACCGGTACGCCCATCACACCTGCGGCGATCCGGTGGTCCCGGATGGCGTTCATGGCCCGGCCGGGCCTGCCGCGCAGCACTCCGCGGGCGAACAGGCCGCTGACGAGCAGGGCGAGGAGGGCCACGTACCAGAGCTTCTCGGCGGACTGGAACGGCACGGCGGCGATGACGAGTTCGCTGTCGTCGAAGGTGAACCCGAACACCGAGAGCGGCGGAACGGCGCGGCCGTTGAAACCACCGGTGAGCGAGCCCGCGTTGAACAGCACATGCTGGCCGATGAAGATCAGCGCGAGGGTGGCGATACCGAGGTACGCGCCGCGCAGCCGGCCGGCGATAGGGCTGAAGACCCCGCCCGCGGCTCCCGCCAGCAGCACGGCGAGGATCGCCGCGAGCCAGGTCGGCAGACCGAGGCCGCTGAGTACGTGCCCGTTCTCGGTGCCGCTCTCCCCCGCCAGGATGCAGTAGCTGTACGCGCCCACGGCGAGGAAGAAGGCGTGGCCCATGGAGAGCTGGCCGGTCGCTCCGGTAAGGAGGTTGATGCCGATGGCCCCGATCGCGGCGGCCATCGCGAAGAGTCCGGCCTGGAGCCAGAAGCGGTCCAGGTAGAACGGGAAGGCCAGCAGCAGGACCGAACCGATGAGCAGGAGGTACGTACGGGGGCGGCGCAGCCGGTCGGTGAGGGTCTGTGTGGTCCTCGTGGTGGGCTCGGCCACGGGCGGAACGGCCCTCGCGGTGGGTTCGGTGGTGGCGTCAGACACGGGCGAGCTCCTTCGTACCGAAGAGTCCCGCGGGCCGGATGAGCAGCACGATCACCATCACCAGATAGGGCGCGAGATCGCCGATGCCCCGGCCGAGGAAGGACAGATCGCTCTGGTAGCCGGTGGCGAGCGACTCGGTGACGCCGACGATGAGTCCGCCGACGAGTGCCCCCGTCGTGGAGTCGAGGCCGCCGAGGATCGCGGCGGGGAACGCCTTGAGTGCGGCGAGCGAGGTGGCCCGTTCGAGGCCGGGGGTCGGGAACACGGTGAGGAAGAGCGCGGCGACGGCGGCGAGCGCTCCGGCGACCGCCCAGGCGGCGAGCGAGACCCGGCCGAGCTTGATCCCCATCAGGGCCGCGGTCTGCGGGTTCTCGGCGGCGGCGCGCATCGACACACCCCACGAGGTGTAGCGGAAGGCGAGCAGGAACACCGTGATGAGAAGCCCGGCCGCGACGAACGCGGTGATACGGGTCTGGGCGAGGGTGACACCGCCGACGGTGACGACCTCGTCGCCCCACGGGTCGCCGAGCGCCAGTACGTCCGTGCCCATGCGTCGGGTGAGTTCGGTGGTCAGCAGGATGTCGACGCCGATGGTGACGATGGCCAGGACGCTGTGGTCGCTGCCCCGGTAGCGGCGCATCACGAAGAACTCGATCGCGGCGCCGACGACCGCGGCACCCGCGATACCGACACCGAGCGCGGGCCAGAAGCCGATGTCGTCGTGGAGCACGGCGGTGACGTAGCCGCCCGCCAGCAGGAGGGAGGCATGGGCGAAGTTGACGACCTCGGTGGCCTTGAAGATGACGACGAAGCCGAGCGCGATCAGTGCGTAGACCGAACCGATCGACAGCCCGCCGAGGAGGAGTTCGATGAACGTGGTCATTCCGGTGCCCCCAAGTAGGCCTGGACGACGGCCGGGTCGTTCTGGACCTCGGCGGGTGTGCCGCCCGCGATCCTGCGTCCGAAGTCGAGTACGGTCACCGCGTCCGCGAGCCGCATCACCACGCCCATGTCGTGCTCCACCAGCACGATCGAGATGCCGAGGCTGTCGCGCACATTCGCCACGACGGCCGCGGTACGGCGCCGTTCGTCGGCGGTCATCCCGGCGATGGGTTCGTCCAGCAGCAGCACCTGTGGCTCCATGCACAGGGCGCGGCCGAATTCGACGAGCTTCTGCTGTCCGTACGGGAGGGCCCCGGCGGGGCGCTCCAACTCCTTTTCCAAGCCGATGAATTCGGCGATCTCACGGACCCGGTCCAGATGGCGCCGCTCCTCGCGGGCGGCGGACGGCAGCCGCAGGCCGGTGGCGAGGAACCCGGAGCGGGTGAGGCGGTGGCGGCCGAGCAGCAGGCTGTCGGCGACCGTGGCGTGCGGTGGCAGCGCCAGGTTCTGGAAGGTGCGTGCGACGCCGAGTCCGGCGATCTTGTGCGGCGGGAGGCCGGTCAGCTCGGTGGTGCCGAGGTGGACGCTGCCCGAGGTGGCGCGGTAGACGCCGGAAAGCACGTTGAAACAGGTGGACTTGCCCGCGCCGTTGGGGCCGATGACGGCGTGCACGCTGCCCGGCTCCACGGTGAACGAGACGCCGTCGAGGGCGGTGAGCCCGGCGAAGCGTACGGTCACGTCGCGGACGGCGAGCGCGGCGGGGGCGGGTGCCCCGGTGGTGGCCGGGGTGGCGGGCTGTGCGGTGTTCACATGGACCACCTGCTCAGGGTGCGCGCGGACCGGCCCGCCGGGTCGGCGTCCTCGGCGGCGGTCTCGTCGACGACGCCGAGATAGCGGCGGCGCACCTCGTCGGACGCGGCGAGTTCGTCGGCCGGTCCGGACAGGGCGACCTCGCCGACGTCCAGGACGTACGCGGTGGAGGCGAGCCGCAGGGCGATGGACGCGTTCTGCTCGACGAGCATGACAGAGGTGCCGGTCGCGTTGATCTCCTGAATGGTCTCGGCGATCCTGGCCGCCATCAGCGGGGCGAGGCCGAGGGACGGCTCGTCCAGCAGGAGCAGCCGGGGCCCGGCCATCAGTGCCCGCCCCATCGCCAGCATCTGCTGCTCGCCGCCGGAGAGCAGCCCGGCCCGCTGGTGCGCGCGCTGGGCGAGCACCGGGAACAGTTCGTGTACGCGGGCCAGCGCGGCGGTCACGTCCTTGCGCCCGCCGCGGGCCCCGAGTGCGCCCGCCCGCAGATTGTCGGCCACCGTCATCCGGGCGAACACCTGTCGCCCTTCCGGCACCTGGACCACTCCTGCGGCCACCACCTGGGCGGGCCGCAGCCCGTCCAGGGGCCGGCCGTCGAAGCGGATGGTGCCCGTGCCCGTCCCGCGGTGGAAGCCGAGGGTCCGCGATACGGCCCGCAGCAGCGTGGTCTTGCCGGCGCCGTTGCCACCGAGTACGGCGGTGATCGCGCCGGCCGGCACGTCGACGGAGACATCGCGCAGGGCCCGTACCGGGCCGTAGCCCACGGACAGTGCGCGGATCTCTAGCGTTGCCATGCGTCCTCCTCCTTCCGCCTTGTCGTGTCGTGTCGTGTTGTGTGTTGTGTCGTGCCGCGGTGACATGTCACGTGTGTCATGTGTGTCGCGTGTGCCGCGTGGGTGTGCAGTGCCATGTCACGTGTCGCATCGTGGGTGTACGTCGCGCGGTGCCATGTCACGTGTGGCACGTCGTGGATGTACGTCGTGTGGTGCCACAGACCAGCACCGGGCGGGCCGTGCGTCCACGGGCCGGGACCGACTCGATGCAGGTGACCAGCGAGGGAAGGGCGTGGTTGTGCACACGCACAGAGGGCGGTGACGCGGGCCCGCCCCCGCAGCCGCCGGTGGCATCCTCACCGGGCATGAGCGGCCGCAGAGCCCGCGGAACGGAGCAGAGGATGCAGCGGCGCAGTGACGAGCGGGTCCAGGCGCTGCTCGACGCGCTGCTGGAGGACCGATCGGCGCCCGGTCTCGCCCGGCGCGCGGCGGCGGCCCTGGGGCTGCCCGAGCGGGGGCGTTACGCGGTGGCGGTACTGGGCACCGGACGCGGTGGACCGGCCCGGCACGAGCCGGTGCGGTGGGCCGGGGACGCGGACGGCATGCGGTGGTGCTGGCGGACGCGGGCGGACTGCGAGATCGCCGTCGTCGCGCTGGGGGACGGGAGCCTCGCCGCGCCTGCCGCGCTGCTGACGGAGAGGTGCGCGGGTCCGGGCGGAATCAGCCCGGTGGTGGACGGTCTTGCCGAACTCGGCCTGGCCCGCAGGCTGGCCGGTTTCGCGCTGCTGACCTGCGCCCCGCGGACGCGGGAGATCGTCCGGCTGGACGAGCGGCTGTCGACCGCCCTGGTGGTGAGCCGGCCGGAGCTGTCGGCCAGGCGTTGTCACGTTGGTGTGGTGTTGATCGATTGAGGGCGCGTCAGGGTGTGTAGGGGTCGGGTGGGGGCATGGCTTACGCTGCGGCGGGCAGGGCGGTGGCGCCGGTGATCTCGTCCCAGATGGCGAAGCGGGTGGTCATCTCGGTGTGGTATTCGGTGGCGGTCATCAGGTGGCGGCGTGGTCGGAAGTGGGGCGAGATACCGCTGAACGCGGCCAGGAATCGCTGGGCTCCGCCGACGGAGCGGAAGCCCTTCATCGCGCGTTCGCGCTGCCGGGTGGGCTGGTGGGAGTTCTCCGCCCGGTTGTTCAGGCCCTTGTGGGCGCGGTGTTCTACGGAGGGCATGATCTCGCGGTGGGCCGCGCCGTAGGAGCGGAGCTTGTCGGTGACGACCACCCTCGGAACCGAGCAGGTCTTCTTGAGCAGTTTGCGGAAGAACCGCCTGGCCGCGGCCTTGTCCCTTCGGCCCTGGACCAAAATGTCGAGCACGTTGCCATCGGCGTCGACGGCCCGCCACAGGTACTTCTGCTCTCCGTTGATCCTGAGGAAGACCTCGTCCAGGTGCCACTTGTCGCCCGGCTGCACACGCCGGCGGCGCAGGCCGTTGGCGTAGTCCTGCCCGAACTTCGTACACCAGCGGCGGACCGTCTCGTGGGACACGAGCACGCCGCGCTCGAGCATCAGCTCCTCGACCTCGCGGAACGACAGCGGGAAACGGAAATACAGCCACACGCAGTGCGCGATGATCTCCACCGGGTACCGGTGCCCCTTGTACGACGGCGGCGCGCTGTCCACGGACGACCCCTCCCAGCATGACCAACCCGAAGATCATCCCACCCGGTCAGTCAACGTGACAGTGCCACCGGAGGTGCTCTGCGGAGTAGTACGCCTTGTCCGCACGGACCTTCACCGGCTTCCTCCGGCGCGGCCCGCGCCGGGAGCGGACAGCGGGTATGCCCAGGATCAACGGCTTGAACGCCTGGCTGTCGTGCACGTTCGCGCCGGACACCGCGACGGCCAGCGGCAGGCCCTGGGCCTCGGACAGCACATGGAGTTTGCTGCCCTTCTTCCCGCGATCGACCGGATTCGGCCCGGTCAGCGAGCCCCCCTTTTCGCCCGTACCGACGCGACATCGACGATCGCAGACGTCCAGTCCAGCTCGCCCCTGGCGCCAAGCTCGTCCAGCATCGCCCGGTGCAGCCGCCGCCAGAGCCCGGCCTCGGTCCACGCGGTGAAGCGACGGTGCGCGGTGGCTGGCGAGTCCTCGAACGACTCCGGCAGATACCGCCATGCGCACCCGCTCGTCAGCACGTACACCACGGCCGTGAATACCGCCCGCTCGTCCACCGGAGCAGTACCCCCACCCTGCGGACGGGACGTGAACCTCGGCAACAACGGAGCTGCCAGCTCCCACAGTTCGTCCGGCACCAGCCGACGCGACAGATCAACCCTCACGATGCAGCATCATGCCGCACGCCCAAGCGCCACGTGAGACATCCTCTTACGCCAGAGCCTATTCTAGATCGTCAAATGAGATCGGCTCGTAGGAGTGTGCGTACTCGGCAAAGAATTCTACCGCCGAGGCCGGGAGAGCGAGATTGATGTCGACCGAATACTCCAGAATCCGCTTCTTAGGGTAATAGCCCCAGAATTGGTAGTCGGGGGATCCGTTCTCCAGCATGCCGGGATACCGCTCGCGGCTGCCGAGGAGGTCGAGCAGCTCCGGCAGCGTTGCCGATTCGATGTCCGGGCCCAGGTCAGCTGGGAGAGCGACCCGGTCCACACCTTCTTCGACACGGGCTGGATCCCCTTGGCCGAGAGCGCGTAGTTCTTGTGGGCCAAGGGTGATCCAGGATGCCTGTGCGGTGAGCACGAGCCAGCTGTCTGTGGCGGTGTTCCGGTAGATGGCGCAGTCGGCGTCCTGGTGAAGCTGCTCGCTGTAGTAGAGGCCGGGCTGCTGCAGTGTGTGCTGGGTTCCTTCGACTTCCACGGTAAGGGGGCGGCCCCAGCCGGTAAGGATCCCAGCCAGCTCCTGCTGAAAGGGCTCGCGATGTTCCCACTGCTCAAGGCAGGAGAAGTGCAGCGAGCCGTGGAAGAACTCATACCTGCGGTCCCAGATGGCCCGAAGCAGCCAGTAGCTGTGAACGATGCCGGTCCATCCCGGGATTTGCAGCACGAACTCTCCGCAGATCCGACACGATGTGATGTCATCGTCCATGACGGGGAACACCTCTTTCACTCGATCTGAAGCTACCAGTCAGCCGATCCTCGGGACAGGAACGATGAATCCGTGGTCGTTCACCGGACCGCCCGACGGGAATTCCCCGGACGGCAGGTCGAGGATTCCGTCGCCGTCGAAGAAACGGAGGTTCCCGTCTCGGCTGACCACCACCTCGACGTGGTCGGAAACCTTGTTCTCAAGGTCTCGACTCATACTGTTTGCGATACCGCGCGCCCGCTCGATATCGTTGGGCGGCCCAGGCACGCGGTCCTCCGGGTGGGTGTGAGCGATGAAATCGTACCCCTGACCGCGCAGTTCCCGGGGAATCGCCGATGTGCGAGCGGTGCCGCGGAACAGGCGCAGCTCTCCGGATCGGTTCTGAATGATAGCGTGCTCGACCCCGCTGAACTGCTGGAGCTCCTTCAGGTGCGAGACGTTGGCCTCTCCGGCACGAATGCTGATGACGCCGTTCGATTTTAGCCGCCGGACCAAGCTTTTGGTCTTCGGGGACAGGTCCCGGTACGGGATCATCCCACCCGGCATACGGGCCGAGCCACGGATCGCGTCGCTCATGCTGCGGACGTCCACCGGCGGGATACCTTGGCCGGGCTGGCCGACAGGTTCCGGCGGTGGCTCTGCCGCGGCGGGCGGCGCCAGCGGGGGCGCAGGCGGCGGCACCGGCGGGGAAGCGCCACCGCCCAACGGCTGCGGGGGCGGCACCGGCGGAGCAACGCCAGCAACCATCGGCTGCAGCGGCGCCGGGATGCCCCTGGCCGATGGGCGTCCGCCGGCCCAGTAGTTGTACAGGGCCAAGCCAGTCCAGCCGAGGCCAGCGGCGCCGCCCAGACCAGCGGCGCCGATCCAGGGGGCCGAGGAGTGGCACCCTGGATCGGACAGGCCCTCGATGATCTCGGCGAGGTCGTCCCCGTCGTTGGCGCGCGGGTCCTGCTGCCGCTCTGCGTAGGTGAGCCCGTTGCAGGCCGCCTCGGCGGGGCCGGTGCCCAGCAGCAGCGACGCCGCGGTCCAGCAGGCCACGGCCGCGAGCTTCGTCAGCGCGGCGACGGCGCGGCGCCTCACGTGGACACCCCGGCGTTCGGCCCGGGGAACAGCGCCGCGCCTTCCGCCTTCAGCCGCAGCACGCGCTCACGCAGCTGAGCCACATTACGCTTGTCGTAGGGGTCGACATCGTCGCGCGAGGCGTGCCACAGGTGCATGCCGAGGTCGAACTGGGCGGCGTGCAGCCGGGCCAGGCGACAGTAGGCTTGCAACCCGCCGCGCCGCAGCGCGTCGACCTTGACCCGGAACCGACGTGCCGGGTTGAGCAGCGCCGGCAACTCGCCCCACGTGACCGCGCCGTGGCCGCGAGCTGCCTCAATGGACAGCTCGACCGCGAGCCCGGCGGTCTGATCGCGCAGCCCGCGCCGCAACAGCAGCAGATAAAGCACCAGCAACGGGCCCTGGAACAGGAGGATCGCGGCGGGGAACACCACCAGCACCCAGACCGCGTCGCTCGCATCGGGGAACCAGTCGCCTACCTCGTGCTGGAAGTAGCGGAGCAGCAAGTTGTTAGTCGCGTGGGTGCCGATGGCGGCCAGGAAGCCGCAGGCGATGACCGCCCGGCGCGCGCCGGGCGTCCGCAGCTGGCGGGCTAGGCCGAAGCCGGCACCGATGGCCGCGGTGAATGCCGTGTGCGCGGCCATGAGGCCCAGGGATTGCCGCAGCCAGTACTGGAGATTGGCGTAGACGCCGTCACCGTAGGTGATGTACAGGACACTCTCGACATAGTTGAAGCCGAGCCCGGCCATGGCCCCGATCACGACCCCGGAGACCACACCATCGAAGTGGCGACGGAACAGCAGGAACAGCACCGCGATGACCGCGCCCTTGCTCAACTCCTCGAACACTCCGGCGCCGAAGTAGACCGCAGTGTTCACGGTGTGTTCCAGCTGCTTGACGCCCGCCCCTGGCGCCCACAGGTAGTTGGGGAGATAGGACGTCAGCCAGGTGCCCATCGTGGCCCCGAAGCCTCCTCCCATGATCAGCCCTCCGCCGAAGGCCGCCAGGGGCAGCCACAGCGGCATCCTGCGGTACCGCTGCGCCTGGTGGATGACCAGAACGCCGAACACGGTGCTAGGCAGGCATCCCAGGAGGGCCAGGGTGCTGAGACGGGGCGATACGAAGATGTTGGTCATCGCCACCGCGATGGCCGCGAAGGGCAGCAGCAGCAACGCGCCGACAACTGTCTGGCAGCCCCGGGTGAACCGCCGCGAGCGGCCTGCGCCCGCCAGGGCGACCAGGCCCACTACGGCGGCGGCCGACCAGCAGGCCGGGAAGCCGTACACCATCAGTGCGCCGAACGGCCACGCCGGGACGTCCTCGTTGAGCACGCTGAACGCCCCGTCTCCCCGTAGCGGCATGTCGGGGCGGTTCAGGTCGATCAGCATCTGGATCCCCACGCACACATGCATCAGCACGAGGATGAGCAGTACAGCGCGGGCCCGAGTGGTCCGGGGCGGGGCCGCAGCAGGCACGGGGGGCGAGGCAGGCGGCGGCCACGGCGGCGGGCGGAAGGGTGGCGGCACGCTCGCGGGCACGGTCACGGGGCCTCCAGGGACTCACCGAAGAGATCGGTCGGCAGCGGCCACTCGTCCGTAGGGAAATTCGTGGGAAAGCCGGTCGGCAGCTCGGTCGGCACGGCGGTCATCCAGTCCGTCGGGAAGTCCGACGGCAGCTCCGTAGGGAAGTCCGTGGGAAAGCCGGTCGGCAGCTCGGTCGGCACGGCGGTCATCCAGTCCGTCGGGAAGTCCGACGGCAGCTCCGTAGGAAGGTCGGTCGGAACCCCTGACGGCCAAGCCGTCGGCACGGTCGTGTCAGGCCGACCGTTCAGGTCGGGCGTGGTGTCGATCACCAGCGCGAACAGCAGCGCGACGCATGTCGTCACGATCCCGACGAGAAGGCCGTAGATGGCGAAGAAGCGTACGTGCGGTCGCCGTTCGTACCCGGGCCGCTCGGGCAGCGAACTCGGCCGCTCGGCTCCGCCGGGCCAATCCTCCGGCTCCGGCAGCGGCTGCGTCTGCGACGGGAGGTAGGGAGGTGCCGACGGGCCTGGGTAGCCTCCGGCCGCGCGCGAACCGCCCTTCTCGCTGCTTGTGTGGGCCAAAGCACTACCTCCCCTCAAACGAACGCACAGCATAGCGATGAGATCTGGCGGTCTGAAGACCTCCGGCCGGAGCCAGGTGAGCGCCCGTCAGAATATGACGACCGCTGGCATGGTGTCGTCCATGTTGTCACCGGGCTGGTGAGGTCGGCCAGCAACGCATCCGCCAGTCGCTTGGCCCCACCCCGCGCTGATGAACCACCCCGAAAACCACTCCCCCATCATGGCCCGCCTGCTACACACCACCGCCGGCTCAGGACGTATGGCCCCCATGACACCGGCCCACACGGCCACCCATCACCGTGAAACACGGGCTCCTGTCACTACCCGCACCACCAAAAAAGGGGCCCTACCAGGCCCTCGACCATCAATGACACCAACCCGCATCAACAAGTGACACCCGACCCACACCTCACACGGCTCATTCAGGGCTGGCGGACGGACAGCCCGTGGAGTCGTGGCAGTTCAGCGGGTAATGGCATGTTCGACAAACTGGCCGCAGGAGCGGAATCCCAGGCGGTAATAGACGGGCTCGCCGTCGGCCGACGCCTGCAGGACCGCGATGCCGTGATCTCGCTCGCGGGCCGTGCGGAGGGCCGCGAGCGTGATGGCGCCGCCGTAGCCGCGCCGGCGGTGGGCGGCCAGGGTGGAGATGTTGTAGATGCCGGCGACTCCCGCGTGGTGGAACACCTCGGCGGAGCAGACCGGACGGTTCTCCACGTAGCCCACCAGGTACCGGGCCGGGCAGGTCGCGGCCAGTGCCTGCGAAGCGGCCTGGGCGAAGAAGCGTCTGACGGTTTCGGCGGGTGGATTCCAGTTCGCGGCGAGGACCGTGGCGTAGTCGGCGAGCTGTTCGGGCGTGGTCACTGCCCGGATGTCCAGTCCCGGGACGGCGGGAGGCGGCAAGGTGTCGTCCAGCTCCGCCCACATCGCCGTCTCGCGTTCGGACACCGGCAGACCGGCCGCCGTCAGGCGGGCAGTGAGGTCTGCCGGTGTCGAGGCAGGGCCCACCCACCAGGAGAAACTGCGGCCTGAGTCGATCAACGTCCCGACGGTCTCGGTGATGCGGGCCGTAGCGTTGGCGGCGGTGAAGCGGGCTGCGGCGACGATGTTGAACGTGTCGTCGTCCAGGCCGCTGTCCGCGACCAGGAGGTCGCCAGTCTCTGCGACGGTCGCACCGGACGTATTCCGGTGCAGATGACAGGCGTGTTCCGCCAGGTTCCGTTCCATCCTGTCCGTCAAATCGGCTTCGTCAGGGAAAGAATCATTCATAGCGATTGATCCCAGCACGACCAAGCGAAGACCGCATGCCATTTTAGGCAGTGCCATGCCGACGACCAGCACTTTCGATACACGCCCCCTTCAACGTCCGGTCGGTGGCGGGGAAAGTGGGCGAACTCCCAGTCGGTGCGGCGCGCGCGGCCCCGCCGACGCGCGAGAGGGACTGGCCGGCCGCCGATCCCCGAGGCGCTCCCGCCCGCCCCCGCCCCCCACCCTCTTCCTTTCGGCAGTCGGGCGGCAGGGGGTGCGCAGACTGTCGGATCGTGATCTCAGGCAAGCAATTCAGTTCATGCGAAGAGCGAGAAGTGCGATCCCTGCGGTGGCAGCGCGGTGTTGGTAGGCGCGGAGGCCGGGGGCGCCGGGGGGGGCTGGCTTGCGGGCGTTTCGGTGCCAGTGTCCGGTGAGGGCGGCGAGGAACGCGGTGGAGGCCAGGGGGTCTGTCGCGGTGGCGGGGTGTTCGTCCAGCAGGCGGGCGATGTCCTGCGGAGTGTGTCCGGCGAGGACGAGTTGGGGGGCGAGAGAGACGGCGTCGATGCAGGCGGGTCCGGTGGTGGCGTGGGCCCAGTCAACGAAGGTCACTCCGTGGTCGTGGTCGCGGACCATGTTGTCGGCGCGCAGGTCGCCGTGGACGATCCGGTCACCGTGCGCAAGGCCGGGCCAGGCGGCCTCAAGTTCGGCGAGTTCGGGCAACCGGTGCCGTACATCGGGTTCCAGGTCACCGGGCGGGTCGGTGAGCAGTTGGTTCCATCCGTGGAGGCCGGCGGCGCCGGATGGTGTGGTGGCGACCGCGGTGGTGTACGGCGGCGGGGCTGGGCTGGAGGTGAGCTTGTCCAGGAGGGCCCAGATCTGTCTGGGGTCGGATGAGTCCGGAGACAGGTCGGGTGCGGGCCGTCGAGGTGGGCAATGACGACGGCGGTCCAGCCGGCCGCGTGGTGGATGGCCACCAGGTCGGGGGCCGGGGCGCCCGGGGGCAGGGAGCCGAGGACGGCGCCTTCGTGGAGGTTGGCCGCGGTGAGGGGGTCGTCGGTGGGGGCAGCCTTGGCGAAGAACCGGCGCCCGTCGGCAAGGGTCAGGGCGGCGGCCATCTGGTGGCCGAAGCCGCCTGCTGGGGTGACGGCGTCCGTGACGGGGGCGCCGAAAGCGGCTTCGAGGCGGATCCGCAGTGGGGCGGGGACGTCGGTCCATCGCAGACGGCCGACGGGAGGAAGCACAGACATGGAGGCGACTCACAGGAGCAGTGGTGGGCAGGGCGCGGGGGTGAGCGCCGGCCCGGACCGGGTGAGGCGGTGCCTCAGTGGTCCAGACCGGCGCTTGGCGCCTGTCGCCGCATCACACGCATGCCTTGAGTCCCTCGGTGCGGAAGTCGAAAAAGCACCCGTTTTGGGTGCCCCTCCACTGTAGCGGGGCGGGTGAGTCAGTTCGCGGGGATTGGGGTCAGGTGGTGCAGGAGGGATGGGCCGATGCGGGTGGGATCGGGCAGGAGGTGATGGGCTCCGGCTGCGTGGAGTGCGGCGGGCGGGTGCCAGCCCCAGGCGGCGCCCAGCGCGAGGACGCCGGCGGCGCGCGCGGCGGTCATGTCACTGGGACTGTCCCCGACGAATACTGCCTCCTCGGGCAGGACGTCGACCCGGGCCAGGGCTGCGTGCAACCCGTCGGGGGCCGGTTTCGCCGGGGCGTCCTGTCGGGTGATCACCACGTCCAGCAGGTCCGTGAGGGCGGGTGGCAGGAACCAGGCCAGACGGTCGCGGTCCTGGAGAGTGACGACCCCGAGGGCGACGTTGACGGCTCGCAGTGCGCGGGCCCGGTTCTCCACGCGGCCGGGGCGCGTGGAGCGGGGCCAGGCGACTTCAGCCGGTGCTGGCCATCACGTGCTTGACACGGGTGTAGGCGTCGAGCGCGTACGTCGACAGGTCCTTGCCGTAGCCGGACTGCTTGAAACCACCGTGCGGCATCTCGGTAGCGTACACGCCGTGGCAGTTGAGCCAGACCGTACCCGCGTCGATGCGGCCAGCCAGGCGTGCGGCGGCAGCCCCGTCCCTCGTCCACACCGAGGCCGCCAGGCCGTAGGGGACGTCGTTGGCGAGCCGGACGGCGTCCTCCTCGTCCGTGAAGGACTGCACGGTGAGCACCGGGCCGAATACCTCCTCCTGCACGATCGCGTCGTCCTGACGCACCCCGGCGACCACAGTGGGCCGGAAGAAGAAGCCCGGCCCCTCCCCCGGACCGCCGCCCGCGACGACCGTGGCGTGCGCGGGCAGGCCGGTCAGGTAGGCGTTCACGCGGTCGAGGTGGGCGCGGCTGTTGAGCGGGCCGACCTCGGTCTTGGCCGCACGGTCGGCGAGCAGCAGGACCATCCGGTCGTACGCCTCCTCGGCGACGAGTACCCGGCAGGCCGCAGTGCAGTCCTGGCCGGCGTTGTAGAACGCGGCCTCGGCGATGTCGTCGGCCGCCCGCGCCAGGTCGGCGTCGGCAAATATGACGGCGGGCGCGTCACCGCCCAGTTCCAGATGGAGCCGCTTGACACCGGCGGCGGCCGTGACCTCCAGGCCGGCCCTGGTGCTGCCGGTGAGCGAGACCAGGGCGGGTACGGGGTGGGCGACCAGCGCCCGGCCGGTGTCGCGGTCTCCGCACACTACGGTAACGACGCCCGGCGGCAACACCTGCGCGCAGATCTCGCCGAGGATACGGGCCGTCATCGGGGTCGTCTCGGCGGGTTTGAGGACGACGGTGTTCCCCGTCGCCAGCGCCGGGGCGAGCTTGTCCACCGCCGAGCCCAGCGGGTGGTTCCACGGTGCGATCAGCGCGCAGACGCCCACCGGTTCGCGGAGCACCGACGAACCGTACCCGCCGACGTACTCCCCCGCCACAGGCCCGTGGGCTCCGCGCGCGGCACCGGCCATGAACCGGAAGGTGTCGATCGCGGTCGGAATCTCGTCCTCGAACACCTCGGTGAAGTCCTTGCCGGTGTTGCGGCACTCGGCCTCGGCCAGGTCCACCGCCCGCGCGCCGATCGCGTCGGCGAGGGCGAGCAGGACGTCCTGCCGGCGGGCCGCGGTGACGCGCCGCCAGCCGTCGAAGGCCTCGGCGGCGGTGCGGACGGCGGCGTCCACATCCTCGGCGGTGGCGACGGACACGCGGTCGTAGACCTCGCCTGTGCGCGGGTCGGTGATGTCGGTGAAGGACCGGGTGGTGCCGGTGTGGGTCACAGCGTCTCCTGGAGGAAGGCGGCGATCCGCTCGCCGACGACGGTGGTCGGCAGGGCGGGGGTCGCACGGGGGACATCGGGGAAGATCGAGGCGTCCGCGAGGTACAGGCCGTCGAGGCCGTGCACCTTGCCGGTGTGGTCGACGACCGCGCCCGGGTCGCCGTCCGGGCCCATCCGGCAGCTGCCGGCAGGGTGCCAGTAGTGCTGATGGTGGGCCTTGATCCAGGCGGGCAGGTCCTCGTCGGGGGTGAGCAGCTGCGTGCCCAGGTAGTGGGAGAGTTCCAGCTGCCGGACCCAGGTCACGCCGTGGACGAGCGCCGCAAGGTCGTCGGGGTGGCTCAGGTACGCGTGGTCGACGGCGGCGAGCGCGTCCGGGTCGGCCGAGCGTAGTCGCACGGTGCCTCGGGAGCGGGGGTTCAGCAGGCCGACCGGGAGGAAGCAGCGCCAGCCGTGGGGGAGCGTGGCATCGCGTTCGACCCACGGGTAGACGTGCAGGTCGTAGGGTGCGGCGGCGCCGGCGTACGGCGAGCGGAGTTTGGCGATCGCCTGCTCGTCCGGCAGCAGCCTGGTGCGGGAGAACTCGTTCAGATCGGCGGCTAGTTGCTCGGTGGCGGCGAACTCCAAATGGACCGACGGGTGGTCGTGCAGGTTCTCGCCGACACCGGGCAGGTGGTGACTCAGGGACACGCCGACCTCGGCCAGGTGCTCGGCCGGACCGATCCCGGAGCGCAGCATCACCTCGGGACTGCCGTACGCACCGGCGCTCACCACCACCAGGCTGGCGTCGATCCGGTGCCGTGCGCCGTCCTCGGTGCGGACCTCCACCCCGACGGCCCGGCCGTGGTCGAGGATGACTCGGTCGGCCTTGACACCGCCGATGACGGTGAGGTTGCCGTTGTCGCGGACGGGGTCAAGGTAACCGAAGGCGGTGTTGAAGCGCACGCCGCCGGGGGTGATGTTCACCGGGGCGCAGCCGATGCCGAGTCCGCCGTCGAGTTGGTCGAAGTCGTGGCGTACGGGGAGGCCGAGCGCGGCGCCAGCGGCGATGAAATCCCGTTGGAACGGCTGGACCTCGTCCTCGCGGTAGGTCCGGAAGCGGAGCTTCTTGGCCGCCTGGTCGAACAGCGGGGAGAGGGAGGCGGAGTCCCATCCGGTCAGGCCTGCAGCGGCCCAGGCGTCGTAGTCGCCTGCCCAGCCGGCGCTCTGTGTACAGCCGTTGTGGGTGGAGCAGCCGCCGATCACCCGGCAGCGCTCGAAGGTGAGGCCGGCGCCCTGGTAGCCCCAGTCGTGGGAGGCGGGGAGGGTGGTGGCGTCCAGCAGGTCGGCAGGCCAGGCCGCGTAGTCGGGACCGTAGTCGGGTCCGGCTTCCAGGAGCAGGACCTGGTGGCGCTCGGCGAGACGTCCGGCGACGACGCAGCCGGCCGTGCCGCCTCCCAGCACGACGATCTCGGCATGGTCCGGCAGCCCGGCGGTGCGGGCGGCCGTGGTCCGGGCGGGTTCAAGACGGGGCATCGGCGGTGACTCCTCGGTCGGAGGGTGCGGGTGCGGGGGCAGTGATGGAAGAGGCTGGGAGTTCGCGGCGGTGGCGGGTGCCGAGGGCGTAGAAGACGCAGCCGAGGGTGAGGATCAGGGCGACCGGGACGAGTTGAGTGGCCGTGTAGGCGGCGCGCCGCCCCTCGAAGCCGGCGGGCAGATAGGCGGCAGGGTCGCCCGCTGTCCCGAACCAACCGACGCCCAGGCCGGGCCAGATCAGCGCGAGCACGGTGAAGCCCATGGTGCCGACGGTCAGAACTGTCGCCGTCCATGCGCCGAGGCTGCCGAACGGCACCCGGTAGGGCCGCTCGACGTGAGGGAACTTGCGGCGCAGCGCGATGAAGGAGGAGAAGGTGAGCAGGTAGGAGATGGCGGTAGCGGAGATCGCCAGGCTGATCCCGGCGGTGAAGTACGCCTGGCCGTCGCCGGCGCTGAGGCTGAGCGAGACGACCATCACCAGGGCGGCGATGGCGGTGGAGACCAGGTTGACCCGGGTCGGAGTGCCGCGCCGGGCGTCGATCTCACCCAGCCAGCGCGGCCCGGCACCGTCGGCGCAGGCCACCGCCTGCGCCCGGCTGAGACCCATCGCCCAGGCCGTCCCGCTGGTGAGCAGGCCGACGATCAGGCCCGCTGCCGCGACCTTGGCGAGCAAGGCGCCGGCGCCGGTCAGCACGATCGTGCCGTCCTCGGCGATGTGCCCGCCGTAGACTGTGAAGACCGCACGGCAGGCGTCGATGAAACCGGTCAGCGAACCGAGTTGGTCGCGCGGCAGGACGAGCAGGGTGCCGAGGATCGGCACCCCGTACAGCACCGCGGAGCCCAGGCCGCCGCGGAGCAGCGCGGCGGGAACATCCCGTCGGGGGTCGGCCATCTCCCCCGCTGCGGTACTGGGGATCTCGAAGCCCATGTAGTTGAAGACGATGACCGGCGTGAGGGCGACCAGTCCGAGGTACGTGGGGGCGTAGTCGCCGAGCGAGAGCGGCTGGAGGCCGTTACGCAGGGCGTATACGACCAGCGACACGACGAAGAAGCCGAGCAGGGCCACCCGGGCAAGGGCGCCTACGATCGGCACCCAGCGGCCGATCACCACCGAGGAGTGGACGGCGAGCCCGGCCGCTCCGATGAAGACCGCGCCGGCAAGGTACTTCCAGGCGCCGGGCAGGGGGTGGAAGAAGGCCTCGAATGTCGTGATCGCCACCACACAGAGGGAACCGCCGAGCCAGATCGGGTTGTTGATCCAGTAGAAGACCTGGTTGATGCCGGCGGCGAAGCGGCCGAAGGCCAGTTTGGTCCATACGTAGGGCCCGCCCTCGGCGGGGAAGGCGGAGCCGAGTTCGGCGATCACCAGGCCGTACGGCAGGAAGAAGAGAAGGCCGAGTACGGCCATCCAGGTCAGGCCCTCGGGGCCGTTCGCGGCGACTGAGCCGAGCGTGTCGAGGCCCACGATCGCGCACAGCAGCATGGCCAGCACATCGAGGCGCCGCAGCCCGTGAGCGGGCGCGGTGGAGTCGACCGATGTCATATCGGTTCCTTGGGGTGGGGATGAGGGTGTCCATGAGGAGGGGGCGTGGATGCCAACAGTGGTGTGGGACCGATGGGGTCGGGATGGCGCCCAGGGGGCGTGCCCGCCATGATGGGCGGGTGCGTTCATAATCGTCAATAACTCATGCACAAATTGATCGCGCTAAGCTGTGCGCCATGACTTCGACCTTCGACAGGGGTCTGGATCTGCTCGACGCAGTCCTGGCGGCCGAGGTGGGCGCGACCGGCTACCCCGGCAACGCCCAGCTCGCCGAACAGCTCGGCCTCGACCAGGCGCAGATATCCCGCATGCTCAAGGACCTCGGCTCGCTCGGCCTGGTCGAGCGGGACGGACTGGGACGCGGCTGGCGCGTCGGCCCGGGCTACTTCGCGCTCGCCGCGGCCGCGGGCGACGCCGGGCTGCTGAGGGCGGCGCGCCCGCTGCTGCGCGGGCTGGTGTCGCGCTGGCACGAGCCGGCCTGGCTCTCGGTA
Source organism: Streptomyces sp. NPDC006510 (assembly GCF_040611955.1). Classification (NCBI taxonomy): domain Bacteria; kingdom Bacillati; phylum Actinomycetota; class Actinomycetes; order Kitasatosporales; family Streptomycetaceae; genus Streptomyces; species Streptomyces sp. NPDC006510. The sequence continues at coordinate 20,846 of NZ_JBEXPH010000084.1, forward strand.
CGCTCACGGGAAGTGGCACTCACCGTCGAGGCGCAGCCCAGCCACTGGTCGTCCTCGGTGGCCGCAGCACCGGGCGCGGTGACGCCGGTCTGGTGCACCGGGCCCGGGCGGGCGCTTCTGCTCGATCACTCCGAACAGGAACTCGCCGAACTGCTCGGCGGGGTGGAGTTCGTCGGCGGCGGCCCGCTGGCCATTCGCGACGTACCGGCGCTCGCGGCCCGCAACGCCGCCGACCGGGCCGCCGGAATGGTCGTCGCCGACCGGGAGTTCGAGCACGACGTGGTCGACTTCTCGGCCCCCGTCCGGGACGGCTCCGGCGCCATCGTCGCGGCGCTCAGCATCGCCGTACCCCGGTTCCGGCTGGACGGACGCTCGGCGGAGATCGCGGACTCGGTCCGCAGTGCCGCTCAGGCCCTGGAGGTCAGGGCCTCCAACCGAGCAGGGCGGACAGCCGGTCGGCCAACCCCCTGACGATCTCGCCGTGTTGCTCGGCCAGCGGTGCGAGGCGATCAGACGGCCCCTGGGTGTGCAGGGCGCAGACGATCTGGCCGGAGAAGTCCTTCACCGGGGCGGCCACCGCGAAGACCCCGGGCTGCGACTCGCTGTCCACGACCGCGTAGCCGCGCAACCGTGCCGCGCGCAGCCGCGCCGCGAACTCGGCCACTCCGCCGGGTGCCTGCGGGCCGTGGGCGATGAACTCGGTGCCCGCGAACACCGTCTCCAACTCCTCGCGGGTGCAGTCCCAGAGCAGCGCCTGGCCCGCGTCGTCGCAGTACAGCGGATACGAACGCCCCACCCAGGACAGCCCCGAGGGCACATCCTCCAGGATGGCCACCGCTCCGTCCCCGCGTACCTCGGCGAGGAAGGCACTGACACCCGTCGCCTCCACCGCCTCTCGCAGGATCCGCGGTCCTTCCACCATCAGCCGCGACCGCGCCGCCAGCACCGCATGGGTGCGCAGCCGCCAGCTGAGTCCGTAGGCGCGGGTCAGGGAGTCGCGGGCGAGCAGGCCAGCAGCCTCCAGGCTGTGCAGGCTCCGGGCCACCTGTACCCGGTTCCGTCCGAGCCGCTCGGCGATCTCCGTCGCGGTCGCCGCCTCCTCAAGGGCGGCGACCGCGAGAAGCACATCCAGCCCTCGGCTCAGACTCTTCACGGTTCCAGCGCTCACCCGGAGAGGATAGTGGCCGACCCTGGCCCTGGTGGAAGCGGGCGGCGTCCCGTGTTGTACCGCGCGCCAACCGAGCGAGGGGTGCCTGTTGAGTCGGCACGGAGCGCGGTGCCGGTGTTGCCACTGGTCCGTTTGCCTGGGATACGTGACTCACGGATAGGTTCCGAGATCATGGACGAAATGAACTTGCTCAAGCGCTCCGGCGGTCCAGTAGTCCGAATCCGGATCAGCCGTGACCTGGCTGCCCTCGGCCTCGCAGACGGTGACATCGTCATGTTCCACACCCGCATGTCCGCCATCGGCTACGTGGCCGGAGGGCCGCAGACCATCATCGGCGCCCTCCATGACGTGGTCGGACCGCAGGGAACGCTCATGGTGACCTGCGGCTGGAATGACGCACCCCCCTATGACTTCGTCACGTGGCCACAGGATTGGCAGTCAGCCCTGCGCGCGGAACATCCCGCTTACGACCCCGACCTCAGCGAGGCAGACCACAACAACGGCCGCCTCCCTGAAGCACTGCGCCGCTGGCCCGGAGCCGTTCGCAGCCGACATCCGGACGCCAGTTTCGCAGCCTTTGGAGCGGCAGCAGCCGAGCTGATGGCCGACCACTCCTGGGACGACCCCCATGGCCCCGACAGCCCTCTTGCACGGTTGGTCGCCCGCAGCGGCCGGGTCCTTCTGCTCGGGGCTCCCCTGGATACCATGACTCTGCTGCACCACGCCGAGGCGCTCGCCAAGGCCCCCGGCAAGCGGTTCGTGGACTACGAACAGCCCATCCTTGTGCAAGGTCAGCGGGTCTGGCGCCGCTTCCACGACATCGACTCGGAGGACGGGGCCTTCGACTACTCGGCAGTGGTGTCCGAGGGGCAAGAGCCGTTCGAAGCGATCGCCCGGGACATGCTCACCGCGGGAATCGGTCGGCAGGGCAGAGTCGGCGCTGCCGAGAGTCATCTGTTCGAGGCCACGGAAGTCATCGACTTCGCCACTGCCTGGATCGAACAAAAACTGAACAAGTAGACGCAGCAGAGGTATCCGCACGTCTTCGGCCCGCTGTGATCAAGAACCACTGCCAGAGCAGCCAAAGCCGGCCAGTCCGTTTGAAGGGTTTTGCGAACGGAGCAGTGAGGTCCCCGTTCTCGATACCCGAGTGGCCCTCGCGTCCCGGAAGTCCTTCGGGGGTTGGCAGCGGGGGTGGTATTGCGGCTGGCGTCTGGTCAGGTGCCGGGTGCGGTGAGGTGGAGTCGGCAGGCGCAGTCGAGTGCGTCTGCGGGGGTGCCCGGGTGGCTGCCGGTGGGCAGCATGGAGTCCTCGCAGCGGTCGCTGTCGGCCAGGTAGAGGGCGAAGCCCCATCCGCCGACGGCTCCGGTGTAGCGCAGCTTCATCAGTTTGGCCCGTTCGCTGTCGGCCAGTTCGGCCTCCAATTAGGCGAAGGCTCCACGGTGGCGGACGTGCAGCTGCTTCAGCTGGAGCCAGGCAGTGCGGGCCTGCTCGTCGAGGCGCGCTCCCAGGGAGAGGCAGGTGTGTTCCGAGGGCGTGGCGCCCATCCCGCCCGAGGGGCCGGTTGCCGGGTGCGGCAGGCTATGACTCTGTTGTTCCACTTCTCCTGATCGGCCTGCCTGCCTGCCTTGCCCGTGCCCGTGCCCGTGCCCGTCCGATAGTCCTGCGTGCCGCCGATTGCGAACGGCTGAAGCAGATGGTCTACGGCCACAAAACCGAGTACCGGCTGCGGATGCGCGCGCAGGTGGTGCTGCATGCGGCGCGTGGACGATCCAACGCGCGCATCGCCCGCGAGACGCGGCCGCAGTCTCCTTGGCGCGGCACTACCGCGGCGGCGGCGCCGGGCCGCGGTGTGGCCGGGACCGGCGTGCTGCTGTCGGGCGGCGGACGCGCACGGTGGCGTGGGTGCGGCCGGATCGTCGAGCGGCGCACCGGGACCGGTTCCCGGCAGGTCTCCCGGATCCGGCCGGGCCGGCTCCTCGTCCCGTTCCTTCTGGGTACACAGCGCTCTGGCCTCGCGCCGGAGTGGGCGAGGCCAGAACCCGGAGGGTTTTCAGCGATCTTCTAGGCGGTGCGGGAGCGGGTGGTGTGGACGGTGGTGGCGGTGAGGCAGAAGGTGTCGGGGCGCCAGAGGATGCCGGTGGGGGCGTCGGCGTCCAGGAGGGTGTCCAGGGCCGCGCGGTCCTGGTCCAGGTGCTCGCCGAACTGGTCGCGCTGCCGGGCGAGACGGGTGTGAAGGTGCTCGCGGGCCGGGAGTCCGAGTGTCGGTGAGGAAGGTGCGCGTGCCGCTGGGGACGAGTCCGACCCGGGCCAGCATGGCGGGCCAGTCCTCGACCTCGTCCACGGAGCCCGGGAGTTCGGGCGCATGGTGGTGAAGCCGTCCTCGTTGCCGGCGTCCAGGCGGGCCTGGAGTCCGGGGCGGCCCAGGCCGATGTCGTGGACGAGCAGTGCCCCGTCGCCGCCAGGCTCGCCCGGACCGGCACATGGCTCCGCCGTGTTTGAACCCTGTCTGCGTTCGCCGGGGCGAAATGGAGGAGGGGTTCGTGGCCGGTGGATCGTAGAGTCTCGGGCATGCACGTAGAACGTTCTCCCGAGCCCCGCGCCCTCCTGGTCAACGGCACTGTCGGCGTCGGCAAGACATCGGTGGCCGAAAGCGTGGGCGACCTACTCACCCATGCGGGCATACCCAACGCCGTCATCGACCTGGACTGGTTGAGGCAGTCCTGGCCGACGCCGCCGGAAGACCGCTTCAACTCCGGCATGATGCTGCGAAACCTGCGCGGCGTCGCGGGCAACTACCTCGCGGCGGGAGCAGTCCGGCTGGTCCTCGCCGGTGTGATCGAGAATCAGGAGGACCGGAAGCTGTGCGGCGATGCGATCGGTATCGAGCTCTCGGTGTGCCGGCTCCAGGCCGATCTGCCGGTCATCCATCAGCGACTCATGCGGCGCCACGAGGACGAGCCCGAGGCGTTGCGATGGCACTTGGCCAGGGCCGGCGAGCTGGCCGGGATCCTCGAACGGGCAGCGGTCGACGACTTCACCGTCGACGCCACCACGCGCCCGGTCGGCGAGGTCGCCGCCGAGGTGACCGGGAAGGCGGGCTGGCTGTGACGCGGCTTTCACGCCTGCGGCGGATCAACGGCGAAGCACTCGGGGCGGGCGGCCCGGACGTGGGGGGGCCGCATGCGGCTGTTCAACGCAGCCGGGCACGCATTCCACTCGTCGCCGGCTCCAACGCCCGTCCGGACGGCACCGCGCTGACACCGTTCCACCGCTCACCCCGGCCGGCTGCCGGACCGGGTAGAGGAAAAGCCCACCACTCTGTACAAGGAACCCGCCATGCCTGAATCAGACCGCAACCCCGCCCGCGGCCGCATCGGCGTAATGCTCCCCCGCGACCTGCCCGTCCAGGAGATACTGCCGTTCGCCCGGCGAGCGGAAGACCTGGGATTCGACCAGCTATGGGTGGTCGAAGACCTCGGCTGGCGCGGCGGACTCGCGCAAGCCGGCCCCGTCCTCGCCAGCACCACCCGCATCACCGTCGGCATCGGCATCATGCCCGCCGGCGCCCGCAACGTGTGCTTCGCCGCGATGGAACTGGCCACCCTCGCACAGCTCTACCCCGGCCGACTGATCGCCGGCATCGGCCACGGCATGCCCGACTGGATGCGTCAGGCCGGAGCCCGGCCAGCCAGCCCCCTGACACTGATCAGGGAATACACGACCGCGCTGCGCCTGCTCATACGCGGCGAGCCCGGCCCGGCAGGCGGCCGCTACGTGCGCTGCGAAGGCGTCGTCCTCACCGAAACCCCCGACATCGTCCCCCCGGTCATCCTGGGCGTACGCGGTCCCAAGTCGCAGGCAGCCGCAGGCGAGGTGGCCGACGGACTCCTCCTTGCCGAGCCCGCGGCCCCCGCATACATCGCCTGCTCGCTGCAGCACATGAACGTCACCCCTCACACGAGCGGCCCTGAAGTCGTCACCTACGACGCCGCCGCCGTCGACGACGACGAGGACACCGCTCTCGCCCGCGTCCGCGACGGCCTGACCGCCATCGGCGAGCCGGCCTGGGCCGCGCACATCGACCCCCTGCCCTTCGCCGCACAGCTGCGTGAACACCGCGCCGCCTGCACCGACGCCCGGCAATTCGCACAGACCATGCCCGCCGACTGGGTCCGCCGACTGAGCATCGCCGGCACCCCCGCCCAGGCACGCGAAGCGATCAAGGCCCGCCACGCGGCCGGCGCGACCAGCGTCGTCCTCACCCCCACCGGCCCCGACCCCCTCGCATCCCTCGACTCGCTCGCCCGCGTCCTGGCCCCCCGCCCCCGAACCTAGAACGCCACGATCTCGGAGAACCTCCTACCCACCGCCGGACGGAACGCGCTGTTCGGCCTCTTCGGAGCCATCGCCCTCCGCCGGGGACAGCGGTCACGCGTTCACGAGAAGTATGTGAAGTGCCCGTCGAAGGACTTCCTCCGGGTCGTGCGAGGCATCGCGTCTCAGTTCTTCGTACACCGGCGCCACGCTCTCGTCGCCCGGAGTTCGGGGTTCCAGCTGAGCGGCCCGGTAGGTCATGGCGCTTCCTATGACGAGGTTGCTCGCCGAGTACGCGACCCACAGTGGCGCGGCTGCACCTGACCTGCCGAGCCGCTCGGAGAGTCCTTCCGAGAACGCGAGGTAGGCCGGTCCTCGTGGTGGACGCATGGCGATGACCTGGACAGCCCATGGGTGCTCGAGAAGATGGCGGTACAGCGACAGCAGGATCTCCGACGCCTCCTCTTCGCGGAGAGCGCGCTGAACCGCGCCGTCATGTCCCAGGGCATGGTCGAGCGCGAGATCGAGCGCGTCCGAGATGCCGTTGATGCGCGAGTAGAGGCTTGCGGGTGCCGCCTCCAGCGCGTTCGCCAACGCGCGAAGCGAAAGGCCCTCGATCCCCGACGCGTCCAGGATGCGTACTGCTGCGCGCGCGATGGCCTCGGGATCCAGAGCCCGGACGCGCCGCACAGGCTTGACGTGCTCCCAGTAACTCATACCCCTCCTTAAGCGAATGCTGTTAGTTTAAGGGCATGATTGACGCAACCCTGCTCCCCGTCAGTGACAGCCTTCGAACGCTCCGGCCCCTGTCCTCCCACGACGCCGAACGGTACGCCGGCGGAACCCGGGATCCACTCGTGCAGAAGTACGGGCACCTGCCTGAACCGGAGTACACGCCCGAGACCGTAGCCCGCCTCGCTGACGACGTCGTTCCTCAAGGCCTCCAGGCCGGAGACCTCGCGGTGCTCAGCATCGTCGACGAAGCGGACACATTCCTCGGCAGCCTGGTGCTCTTCGACGTCACGGACAGGACCGCCGAAGTCGGGTTCTGGCTCCACCCTGACTCAAGAGGCCTGGGCCACTCGGCCGCAGCACTGGAACTCGCGGCGGCACTGGCAGTCCGCAGTGGCCTGAGCGAACTGACGGCACGCACCGCGACCGGCAATCTCTCGTCCCAGCGATGCCTGGAGCGCAGCGGCTTCAGCCAGACGGGGACCAACGTCGAGCGCACACCCTCCGGCGAACGCATTGAACTCGCCCACTATCAGCGGCGCCTGAAGTAGACAGCCTGTTCCGGAAGAAACCACGACCTCAGGGGCTGGGGCGCACGTGCGGCAGACCGACACACCGCTCACATCGCGGGCCGGCGCCGGCCGATCGAGCACGGCCGGACGCGTCCGGCGCGCATGCTGCGGCGGAGACGGAAATCCCGCGGGCGTGCGCGTCGAAGGGGTGAACACGTACCGGCGGCACGGCGTGACAGGGCTGCGGGAACCGGCCATCCCCCGCGCCGCCGGTCGAAAGCCGCTCCCGCAGCGGTCGCAGCCGGAGGACGAAAAGCGCCGGCTCCGATCCGTTGCCGCCTGCTGCTCGCGCCGCCCGAGGCTCCGGCTTGCCCCTCCGACCTCGCCGACACACCGGGATCCCCCGCACCCGGCTGTCGAATCACCTGGCCTGCCTGTGCGACCGCGTGCGTCACCGTGCCCGACGGCCGCCGCATCCGCCATGAGCTGACCGACCACCGCCCCGGCCACGCGCAGGACGACCTGCGCGCGCCGTTCCGGGAACGGTGCGACAGCCGGTCGATTCGCCGCGCGTCGACGACCTCGACCGCATGCTGTCCGCCTCCGGGTCGCCTCAGCCGGCCGATGGCAGTCGGGCCGTCCCACGCCGGCACCACCCCGCCTTCCCGAGAACTCCGTCAGTCGAGCAGAGCCGTGGCCGTGTTGATGAGTTCCGCGTCGGCTTCGTCGGTACGTTGGGCGGTGATGCCGGAACGGAAGAGGGACGCGCCTTCGATCAGCACGGTGAAGACCCTTGCCCGAGCCTGGCAGACGGTGACGGGGAGAGTTGGATTACGGGCGCGCAGAAAACCGGCCACGTGGTCCTGGTATTCGCCGTAGAAGGCACGTGTGACCGCCGCGACGGCTTCGTCGCGGCCCGCCAGTGCCCACAACTCGGCGTAGACCCGGACGAGTCGCGGATCATCGTGCTCGGCCAGGAGCTGACGGACCAGCCCCTCCGTGTCCGGCGGAGTGTGCGCGGCCGCGTCGGCGAACAACGGGGCCAGCCTGTCGAGGGAACGGTCCAGGGTGCGGCGCAGGAGGGCGGCGATCAGCTCCGTGCGGGAGGGGAAGTAGTACTGCACGTGCCCCAGGCGCGTCTGTGCCGTGGCCGCCACTGCCCGCATGGTCAGCTCGCCGTATCCGGACTTGAAGAGGATCTCCTCGGCGGCGTCCAGGAGCGCGGCACGCCGCCGGGCCCCCTTGGCCGTGGTGGGCGTGCGCTCGTCCCGTTCCGGGGATCGTCCGCTCATGCCGCCCGGCCTTCCGCCCGCGCTTCTCGCACGGCCTTGCGCACCACCAGGTCGACGCCCTGCGCGGCGAGGTCCGACGGCACGCTCTGCGGATTCGGCAGCTGTTCGGGGAAGACCACGCCGCTCGGTGCGGGGGCACCGTCTTCGCCACGTACCCGGCGCAGCCCCATCAGGGCACCCAGTGCGGTCAGATGCGCCTGCCCGGCCGGGTCGGTCACGGTCGCGGAGAGGGTGTCGCGCTCGTGAGTGACATCGATGCGGAGCTGGGCCGTGCCGCCTTCGCCCGGTGCGTACAGCAGTCCGCGGCGCGCGCCGGTGAAGCGCTCGCCACGGCCCCAGCGGAAGAACCCGAGCCGCTTGGCGGCCAGCAGGGCCGCCGTGGACGCGGGCGAACTGAATCCGATCCGGGTTGTGGCGGTCGTGGACGCGAGGGTGAGGGGGAGGGTGAACTGCTCGGGGGTGTCGATCCTGGCGACCCGGGTGAGCGACTCCCCGATACGGACGCGGCGGACGTCGCTCAGTGGCATGACCGTGCGCCGCTGTCCGTCCCGCACCACCTCGTAGTCCAGTCCGAGCCGGTCCATGAACTCCACCGAGTCCGCGCCCGCCCGGTCGCCCAGGTCCCAGCGAATGGCCACGTCGACCGTGTCCGCACCGCCGAGCCGGTCACCGAGACAGGCTGCGACGAGGCTGGTCACGCCGCCCATCCACGCGGAGGACAGCAGTACCGGCGCGGTCGGGCGCGCCAGTGCCGCGACCGTGGCCGCGCGCTGCATCCGCGTGGTCCAGCGGGTGACGTCCACGAACGGCACCCCGCCGTGGATCGCGGCGCGCAGAACACGGTCGTCCGGATCGTTGACGACGCTGACCACCGCGCCGACTCCGGCACGGAACGGCGCCGGGTCCGCAAGGTCCCAGGTCCGCAGCTCCGCGCCCGTCTCGTCCGCCAGTCGCTGCCCGCGCCGCACAGTCCGCCCCGTGAGCACCAGCGGCCAGGACGGGGCCGCCATCCGTGCCAGCTCCGCGCCGACCGTTCCGTATCCGCCGACCAGGAGCACAGGACCGTCGGCATCGAAGAAGAGTTCGTCATTCATGAAACCAAATATAGGTCACTTGACCTATAAATCGATGACGGGCTGAACCGGCCTCGGCAGGCAGAGCGTCCTTGAGCAGGCACGGGCCGGTGGGTACCGGTGAGCGGGCGTGTCCAATACTGATGTGATGGACCAGCTTGAGCAGACCGTCGGCCTCGTCCGCGACGTCGCGGGGCCTGAGCTCCTCGGGACGTATCTCCACGGCTCCGCCGTGCTCGGGGGTCTCGCCCCGGCCAGCGACCTGGACATCCTGGCCGTCACCCGGCGGAGTCTTGACGAGGCGAGGCGGCGGGCGCTTGTTGGGGGCTTGCTGGACATTTCCGGCCTCACGCCCACTGTCCGGCCGGTCGAACTCACCGTCGTCGTCCAGTCCGAAGTCCAACCCTGGCGGTTCCCGCCGATCGGAGACTTCCTCTACGGCGAGTGGCTGCGCGACGAATTCCAGACGGGCGGGCCTCCGCGGCCCGCCCCGATGCCGGACCTGGCCCTGGTCCTCACGGTGGTCCTGGCAGGCGGCCGCCCCCTGACCGGGCCACCTCCGGCCGAACTCCTGGATCCGGTGCCGCACTCCGACCTCGTGCGGGCGAGCGTTGAAGGAATCCCCGAACTTCTGGCCGACCTAGACGGCGACACCCGCAACGTCCTGCTGACCCTTGCCCGCGTCTGGACCACCCTCGCCACAGGCGAGATCAAGACCAAGGACGCCGCCGCCCGCTGGGCCATGGCCCGCCTGCCCCCGGAACACCGCCCCGTCCTGGAACACGCCAGGAACCTGTACCTCACCTGTCACTATCAGGACGAGGTCTGGAGCGAGGAGTTGAAGGCCCAGGTACGCCCGCATGTGGACGACGTGCTCACGCGCATCGACCACCTGCGCCAACAGACGTGAATCGCTCCCGGATGCCCACCCGCTCCCCGGTACCCTCGTGAGGCTGCCGCGGCGGGGCCGGCCTGCGCAGGACACGGTCCGACCGCATCCTGGCCGGGACCTTCACTGGTAGATCCCGCAGGAGGTGGGCCGGGCGGGGTGCGTCGTATCCGGCGTCTGCGATGACGAGGACGTCAGGGTCGCCGGCCTGCCACTGGCCTGTGGTGATCAGCCGGGCGACAAGTTCGCGCAGTTGTCGGGCGGTGACGGTGGCCGTCTCGTCTCCAGGTGCCAGACGCAGCGCGTCCAGCGGGGCGGTCCACGAGCTGCGGCCCGGCTCCAGCGCACAGACGATCGAGTACGGCCACCGGGGAACGGGAATATGCTGGCCCTTGCCCCGGCCGTAGGCGTGACGCAGGATCCGCCCTGGTGATGTGTGGGAGTCCGGCCGCAGCCAGCACGTGACATCGATGGCCAGGACGAGCCGGCCGTCGGCCGCCCGCGGCAGAGGCACCGAGGCCAGAGCCTGCCGCATCCGGTCCGCGTCGATGCGGCCCTTTGAGACGGCGGCATAGAGCCCTCCGCGTCCACGGCGGAGTCCGCCCACCAGCGACAGCTCGGCCAGCGACTTCACCGGCCCGTCACCGCGCGGAACCGCGTCGTGACCTGGAAGCGTTCGGCAGCCCGCCGCAGCGACCAGCCGTCGTCCACGACGCAGCGGGCCAGACGCAGACGGCCGGTCTCAGTCAGGGGTGCATTACGGTGGGGCACTCCGCCGAGGCCGCTGCGGCCTGTGCCGCAAGGGCTATCAGCCCAACCCCGACACCTACCTCGCCGCCGTCCTCGCGGTCACCGGATGAGCGACTGCCTTCCAGGGCGTCCTCTCGTGTGGCCTTCGGCACGGGCGGGTGAGGCTCTGTCCTCTACCCGATGCCGCGCCGTTCGAGGTCGGCGGCGATGCCGTCCAGAACGCCGGTAAGGCCCGAGACGAAGAGGGTGTCCAGGTCCCAAGGGTCGGCGCCCGCCTGCATCGCGGGGCCGAGTCGTGGGTACGCGTCGGGCTCGTAGAGCGAACTGCGTGCATCGTCCGTGGCGTTCGCCGTGCGCCGGTCGGCATGTCGAGCCTGCCGTTCCGCTTCCACGTCGCTGACGTAGGTCAGGGCCACCCCCTGAACGTAGGAAGCAAACATGAACATGTAACGGAAGGCGTCGGCGGGTTCGAGGCCGAGTCCGTCGAATGCGGCGAAGGTGCTCTCGCTGTCCGCTGCCAGTGCCCGGCTGGAGTGCGTGCGGGTCGTCACGAGGACCTTCGACAGGATCCACGGATGACGGTGGTACAGCTCCCAGTCGCGGTGGGCAGCCCGTTCGAGGCCGTGTCGCCAGTCCCGCGGCGGCGTGTCGGGCAGCGGGGTCCCGGTCAGCGCGGCCTCCACCATCAGGGCCACCAGTTCGTCCTTGGATGCGACGTGCCGGTACAGGGCCATGGTGCTCGCGCCGAGTTCGGTGGCGACCCGCCGCATGGACAGTGCCTCGAGCCCCTCCGCGTCCGCGATGGCGATCCCGGCCCGCGTGATGCGCCCGGCGGTGAGATGGGGCGTACCGGCGTCGCCCTCCGGGACACCGTTCTCCGTGCTGCTCGCCTCCGTCAATGCCTCTGTCTTCCGCGCCCGGTAGGCCCGCGCCCGGCAGGCATGGGAGCAGAAGCGCCGCGGTCGCCCCCGCTCCACAGGTTCCAGATCTTTCCCGCAGGCCGCGCAGACCATCCGTCCCGGCATCGTCACACTCCTTTTCGTCACACTCTGCGTGCGTGACGAAATCCTAACTCGTCAGCGACGTTAACGGCCCGAGGGTCAATGGCCGTCTCCTCAAAAATATATTTGTTGCCCGAGGTGCCCGCATGCGTATGCTGTACACCGTTGACGCGTACTAAGTACGCATGAAGTGACGTAACTAATTCCGGTTGATCCGCTACAGCTGTCGGCCAAAGGAGCGCGAGTGAAGGACATGACGCAAGGAAACAAGAAAGCCCGTACCCGGCAATGGATCGGGCTCGCCGTCCTGGTGCTGCCGTGCATCTTGGCCTCCATGGACATGTCCGTCATGTTCGTCACGCTCCCTTCGCTGTCGGCCGACCTTCAGCCCAGCAGTTCGCAACTGCTGTGGATCATGGATTCGTACGGGTTCCTGCTGGCTGGTCTGCTCATCACGATGGGCACTCTCGGAGACCGGTTCGGGCGGCGGCGGGTACTTCTGAGCGGTGCCGCGGCCTTCGGACTCGCCTCGGTCCTGGCGGCCTGCTCGACCGGCCCCGAGATGCTCATCGCGACCCGCGCCCTCATGGGCATCGCCGGAGCCTCGCTGGCTCCCTCCACCCTCTCCCTGATCCGGAACATGTTCCTCGACGAACGGCAGAGGGCCACTGCCGTTGGCGTCTGGACAGCCGGTTTCGCCGGCGGCGCCGTCCTCGGCCCCATCATCGGTGGTCTGCTCCTTGAGTACTTCTGGTGGGGCTCGGTCTTCCTGATCAACGTCCCCGTGATGATCCTGCTGGTGGTGCTCGGGCCACTGCTGCTGCCTGAGTACCGAGACCCCGAGCCGGGACGCTTCGACCTGCCCGGCGCCCTGCTGTCTCTGGCAGCCGTCCTCGCCGTGATCTACGGCCTCAAGGCGACGGCGGGACACGGCTTCGGCTGGACCGAAGCTGTGTGCGTGGCCATTGGACTGAGTGCGGGAACTCTGTTCGTCCGCCGTCAGCGCACAGCCGCCCATCCGATGATCGATCTCGCTCTGTTCCGCACCAGTCGGTTCAACGTGCCGCTGCTCATCGACGCCCTGGCGACCTTCGCGATGGTCGGATTCTCTCTGTTCAACTGGCAGTTCATGCAGATCGTCCTGGGAATGGGGCCGTTCGAGTCGGCCCTGTGGTCCCTGCCCACCTTTCTCGTGATGCCTGTGGGCATTGCCCTGGCCACGGCGATGGCACCGCGCATCGGCAAGCCGAACGTGATGACCGCCGGACTGGCGGTGGCAGCCGCCGGCTACATCGCCCTGGCACTGATCCGGACCGACTCGGGCATCGTGCACCTGGTGAGCGCCCTGGCCGTGGTCTCCATCGGTATCGGGGGCGTGTCCGCCGTGGTCACAGAGGTGATCCTCTCTGCCGCACCGCCGGAGCGAGCCGGGGCGGCCTCGGCACTGGCGGAGACCTCCGCCGAGTTCGGCGGTGCGCTCGGCATCGCGGTCCTGGGCAGCATCGGCACTGCCGTATACCGCTCGCAGATGGAGTCGCAGGCCCCCGCCGACCTCACCCCCGGGCAGCGAGCAGCGGCAGCAGAAACCCTCGGCGGCGCCGCCGACACCGCAGTGACCCTGCCGCACCAGACCGCAGAGGCTCTGCGCAAGGTGGCCTTCGACGCCTTCAGCCACGAGATGCGGATCGCCGCGGTCGCCAGCGTCGTGGTAACGGCGGGCGGAGCCATTCTGATCGCCTCCCTGCTCCGCAGCGGCAGACGGCCCGGCTCCGTGGCTGCCCCAGCAGCGGAGCCGGAGCACACGACAGGACACGGCGGCCAAGACAATGCCAACGAACGGCCCGCCAGGACGCCCACGTGGTAGATGTGCGGTTCGTAGGACGCCACGATTCGACCGCACGCTCAAGGCCTGGCTCACCGGGAAGTGGCGCTCGTCGAAGGCGGACCTCGACGGGATCGATGCCGCCTACCGGACCGTGCGCCGCCAGGACGTCGCCAACCACCTCCTGCGTCGTCTCGACGCGGGTGGCGGCAGCCGGGGCGGAGACGCACCCGCTGCTGCCACCCGCGACAGCTGACGAGACGCCGCCACCGCCGTCGTGCTCCTCCACGGGTGCCTGGCCTGCGGCGAGCTCAGCGCCAACCGCATCGCCGGGGACGCACTGGCCCTGGTACGCCTGGCGCTCAAAGCCGTGGGACATCAGCACCGCCCAATGCATGCTGCTCGCACTGTGTCGAGCCCCGCCTTCCTGCGTCGTGTTGACAGAACGCCGATGTCTCCACGCCCACGATTCCTTCAGCTCGTAAGGAGAAGCAATGCGCCCCATGACCAGGGAAGAGGTTCGCGGCGCGATCGTGAACCGGGACCCCGCCGCGAAGAGGCTCCGGCTTCCTGTCTGGTTCGACGCCGTCCGGTGGCACCGGATCGACTACCTCGGATGGCGGGATCTGCGCGCTCCGAAGCTCGCCTACCTCGTCACCGAGGCCGACGGCCGGGCGCTGGGAGTGCTGCTGCGGCAGGCGCCGAATGAAGCCGCACTCGGATCGCGCGCGGTGATGTGCGACCTGTGCCGGTCCTCCCGCCGGTTCAACGAGGTTTCGCTGTTCACCGCTCGACGCCCAGCACGCGACAAACGCGAACGCCTGAACACGCTCGGTCTTCTCCTGTGCACCGATCTCGACTGCGCGGTCAAGGTGAACACCAAGCCGACCCGTCAAGGATTCGATCTCCCGGTCGGCGACCACGTCAAGGCTGGCCGCGAAGGCTTGCGTTCACGCACGATCGCCTTCATTCGTTCGGTGTCCGACACCGAACGAACCACGCAACACAGAAGGTGATATTTGAACCGCCCTGAAGCTTCCCCGTGATCTTGGACACTCGATGCCTATGCTGCGAGGTCGTGTTGGTGCCGTTGCCGGGTCTCGGCCGGGGTGAGGTAGCCGAAGA
>NZ_JBEXPH010000085.1:0-34993 GCF_040611955.1 Streptomyces sp. NPDC006510
GTCCCGCTGCTTCATCTCGCTGCCCTCCGGCGTGAACCACGCGATGTCCGAGAGCTCGTCGTGCGTGCCCTCGACCGGACGGCCGTGGAAGAACCGGCGGCGCCGGAAGACCGGGTGGTCGCGGCGGAGCCAGACCATCGCCCGGGTGAACTCCAGCAGACTGCTGCCCGCGGTGTTCCCCTCGCCCCCGTCGGCGCCGTCCGTCTCGTCCTTCGTGACCCCGGCCGGGTCCGGCCAGTGCACCCACGACAACTCGCTGTCCTGGCAGTACGCGTTGTTGTTGCCCCGTTGCGTACGCGCGAACTCGTCGCCGTGGCTCAGCATCGGCACGCCCTGCGACAGCATCAGCGTGGCGATGAAGTTCCGCATCTGCCGCATCCGCAGATCCAGGACCTCCGGCTGGTCGGTGTCCCCCTCCGCGCCGCAGTTCCAGGACCGGTTGTGGCTCTCGCCGTCCCGGTTGCCCTCGCCGTTCGCCTCGTTGTGCTTGTCGTTGTACGAGACCAGGTCGTGCAGGGTGAATCCGTCGTGGCAGGTGGTGAAGTTGATCGAGGCGAGCGGCCGCCGCCCGTCGTCCTGGTACAGGTCCGACGACCCGGTCAGCCGCCCCGCGAACTCGGCGAGGGTCCGGGGCTCGCCCCGCCACAGGTCCCGCACGGTGTCCCGGTACTTCCCGTTCCACTCGGTCCACAGCGGCGGGAAGTTCCCCACCTGGTAGCCGCCCTCGCCCACGTCCCACGGCTCGGCGATCAGCTTCACCTGGCTGACCACCGGGTCCTGCTGCACCAGGTCGAAGAACGACGACAGCCGGTCCACCTCGTGGAACTGCCGGGCCAGGGTGGCCGCCAGATCGAAGCGGAAGCCGTCCACGTGCATCTCCGTGACCCAGTACCGCAGCGAGTCCATGATCAGCTGGAGCACGTGCGGCGACCGCATCAGCAGGGAGTTCCCGGTCCCCGTGGTGTCCATGTAGTACCGCTGGTCGTCCGCGAGCCGGTAGTACGAGGCGTTGTCCAGGCCCCGGAAGGAGAGCGTCGGACCCAGATGGTTGCCCTCCGCGGTGTGGTTGTAGACCACGTCGAGGATCACCTCGATCCCGGCCTGGTGCAGGGCCCGTACGGCCTGTTTGAACTCCAGCACCTGCTCGCCGCGGTCGCCCCAGGAGGCGTAGGCGTTGTGCGGGGCGAAGAAACCGATGGTGTTGTATCCCCAGTAGTTGGCCAGCCCCGCGTCCGCCAGCCGGTGGTCCTGGACGAACTGGTGCACCGGCATCAGCTCGATCGCCGTGACGCCGAGTTCCGTCAGATGGGCGATCACCTCCGGATGGGCCAGCCCCGCGTAGGTGCCGCGCAGCTCCTTCGGCAGCCCCGGATGGAGCATCGTCAGACCCTTCACATGGGCCTCGTAGATCACCGTGCGGTGGTAGTCCGTACGGGGCCGCCGGTCGTCGCCCCAGTCGAAGTAGGGGTTGACCACGACCGAGGTCATGGTGTGCGGCGCCGAGTCGAGATCGTTGCGCGCGTCGGGCCGGCCGAACGGGTAGCCGTACACCGCCTCGCCCCACCGGATCTGCCCGGCGACGGCACGGGCGTACGGGTCGAGCAGCAGTTTGGCCGAATTGCAGCGGGCGCCGCGCTCCGGTTCGTACGGCCCGTGGACCCTGAATCCGTACCGCTGACCGGGCATCACGCCGGGCAGATAGGCATGGCGGACGAAGGCATCGGTCTCCCTGAGCTCCACCGCCGTCTCGGAACCGTCGTCGTGCAGCAGGCACAACTCGATTCGTCTGGCGGCCTCCGAGAAGACCGCGAAGTTGGTCCCGGCGCCGTCGTACGTGGCACCGAGGGGATACGCCTGTCCCGGCCAGACCTGCATAGGCGACTCTTCCACTTCTGATCCGGGTGCCTGGAGCTTGCGGGCTGCCAGAGCCCTTCCGACCCCTGATCCGCCGGATTGGCCCTGGAGCCAGATCTTCCCCGAAAGAGGTGCGGCTACCTAAGACCGACCGGCAATTGGGGGGCGGCGTCACGCGGTCCGGTCAACATCGGGCCTCTCCGTGTCGCCCGCAACCGGGATCCGGGCCCGGGAACCCGGCACTCGCCCGGTACCGGGCACCGGACGGGGTGCTCAATCACTATGAATCCCCTCACTACGGCAGATCTTGCTGCCAGGAACATCCCTGTGTCATGGGGGAGTTGACGAAGCAGCATGTGCATCCGGCTGCACCGCGTCCCGCTCGCGGAGTACCCTTCCTTGATCGTTGGTGGGGGAGTGGAAGGCGGTGCGCGGGTGAGCTCGGGAGGATTCGAGCTGCCCCCAGGTGACCCGGGTCACGAGGGGGATTCCACCGATGCCCCGCCAGGGGCGGTATCGCTTGCGCAGCCCATGGAGATCGGCGCGGAGCTGGACTGGGGAGCGGACGCCTGGAGCGAGGTGCGTACCCGTGCGCAGCGGGCCGGACGGGCCTATATCTGGCTGAATCTCGTGGAACAGCGGCTGCGTGCCGTGGTCGCCGCGGTGCTCCGGCCCATCTACGAGCCGGTCCACGGCGAGGACTGGGTGGTGGCCGCGGCCGGGCCCGCCGGGCAGGAGTGGGTGCAGCGCGCCGTCGCCGTGCGCGAGGTCTCGCGCCGCAAGGGCTATCTGCTGGACCCGGCCGACGACAACGTCCTCAGTTTTCTCACGCTGCCCCAGCTGCGTGAGCTGATGGTCCAGCACTGGCCGTGTTTCGAGGCGTACTTCGACGACCGGCGCGAGGTGGAGCTGGCGCTCGACGAGCTGGAGGTCGCCCGCAACGTGGTCTCCCGCAACCGCGCCCTGAACGAGGCGGTCCTCGCCCAGGCCGAGCGTGCCTCCGCCCGGCTCCTGGAGATCCTGGGCAGCGGCGCCGCGGTCCCGTCGGCCGACCGGCTCCCGGTCGACGCCGTCGAGGAGCTGGTCGGCGACCGGTACGCGGATGTGGTCTCCGTCCACTCCGACCGGGTGCGGCTCCAGCGCCAGCTGCCCGCCGAGGACCTCTTCGGCGGTTCGCGCCGGCTCGACGCGATCGGCATAGGGCTCAACCTGCTGGTGCAGAACTTCTCCGGCCGCAGGCTCATCCGGCTCGCCGAGTCGGGCTGCCGGGTCCGGCTGCTCTTCATCAACCCGGCGAGCAGCGCGGTCAAGCGCCGGGAGCGGGAGCTGGGCCTGAAGAAGGGGGAGCTGAGCCGGTCGGTGGAGATGAACATCCTTCATATGCGCCGGGTCCGCTCCAAGCTCCGCGATCCGGGCGCCTTCGAGATCCATGTGTTCGACGAGACGCCGCGCTTCACGGCCTATCTGGTGGACGGGGACGGGACGGACGCGGTCGGGGTCGTCCAGACCTATCTGCGGCGCGCACGCGGCATGGAGGCGCCCGTGCTGGTGCTGCGCGGCGGCGGGCGCGCCGTGGTCCGGGCGGGGCAGGACAACGAGCACGGGCTGTTCGAGACGTACCGCGAGGAATTCGAGTCCGTGTGGGCGGACTCCCGGCCCGTCTCCTGAGGGGCCGCCACCGCGTTGTCAGTGGTGCATGCGAGGGTGGTCAGCACCTGGGGGAGAGCACCACGAAGGAGGTATGGGATGAGCTGGCACCGGGAGGCGCTGGTCGGCTTCGACCTGGAGACGACGGGCACGGAACCGCTGGAGGCCCGGATCGTGACAGCCGCGGTCGTCGGCGTCGGCGGCAGGGACGGGGAGCCGGTGCGGCAGCACACCTGGCTGGCGGATCCGGGCGTCCGGATCCCCGAGCAGGCCTCGGCGATCCACGGCATCAGCAGCGAGCGGGCGGTGGCGGAGGGCCGGCCG
This sequence comes from Streptomyces sp. NPDC006510, assembly GCF_040611955.1. NCBI lineage: Bacteria > Bacillati > Actinomycetota > Actinomycetes > Kitasatosporales > Streptomycetaceae > Streptomyces > Streptomyces sp. NPDC006510. The sequence goes on from NZ_JBEXPH010000085.1 coordinate 3,826, forward strand.
GCGCGCGAGGTGGCCGACGAGATCGCCGGGACGCTCACGGAGTACTGGCGCCGGGGCGTCCCGGTCGTCGCGTACAACGCGGCCTTCGATCTGACGCTGCTCTCGGCGGAGTTGCAGCGGCACGGGCTGCCCTCGCTGAGCGAGCGGCTCGACGGGGCCGGGATCGGGCCGGTCATCGACCCGTACACCATCGACCGGGCCGTCGACCGCTACCGCAAGGGCAAGCGCAACCTGGAGGCGGTCTGCGTCGAGTACGGCGTGGTGCACGGCGGGGCCCATGACGCGGCGGCGGACGCGCTGGCCGCCGTCCGGGTGGCGTACGCCATAGCCGAGCGGCACGGCTCGGTGGCCGCGCTGACCCCCGCCGAGCTGCATGAGCGTCAGGTGGAGTGGTACGCGCAATGGGCGGCGGACTTCCAGCAGTTCCTGCGCCGCAAGGGCACGGCGGACGCGGTGATCGACGGCCACTGGCCGCTGCGGGAGCCGGCCGGGGTCGCCGCCGGCTGACAGACCGGCCCCGCGGCCCGGGTTGAGGGGGCAGCCCTCAGAACGGATACCACCGCACCGCCGTGTCGCCGTCACGCAGCGAGGCCACCCGGCGGCGGAATTCCGCGAGGGCCTTCGGGTTGGCCGGTGCGTGCTGGGACACCCACGCGCAGCTGGCCGTCTCCCGGGCCCCGCGAAGCACCGCGCAGCCCTCCCACTCACGGACGTCCCAGCCGTACGTGGCGGTGAAGGTGTCGTACGCCTCGGGCGCCAGACCGTACCGGTCCCGGGACAGCGCCAGCACCACCAGGTCGTGCTCGCGCAGATCCGCGGAGAAGGTCTCCAGATCGACCAGCACCGGGCCGTCCGGACCGACATGGACATTACGGGGCAGCGCGTCGCCGTGGATCGGCCCCGGCGGCAGATGCGGGACCAGCGCGGCGGCGGCCGCCGCGAAGCCGTCGCGGCGCTCCCGCAGATAGTCGGCGTCGGCCGGGTCGATCGCATCGCCGGCCAGCCGCAGCCAGCGCTCGACCCCGCCCAGCAGCTCGCGGCGTGGCAGGGCGAGACCGTCCGGGGCGGGCAGCGCGTGCACCAGGGTGAGCAGCCGCGCCAGATCCCGCGGCTCGGCGGGACGCACGGCGTCGGGCAGCCGGTGCCAGAGGGTCACGGGGTGGCCCTCGACCAGGCGCGCCGCGGGCTCGGCGGCCCGCACGGCGGGCACGTCCGAGGCAGCCAGCCACCGGGCGACGGCCACCTCGCGTTCGGCCCGGTCCCGCAGTTCCGGGTTCTGCACGGCGTCCCGGCCGACCTTGACCACCAGGTCGCCGACGGCGAACACCGCGTTCTCACCCATCGCGAGCAGCTCCGCACCGCCGGACAGCCCGGCAGCGGTCAGCACCTCACGCGCACGCATCTCGTTCATGGCTCCGATTTTCGCATCTGTGCAGGTTGGCTTGACGAACCGATGGCCCGTCAGCACGATGACGGAGGCCACCTGAGCGGCCAGAACGGTATGAAACCGATCGAACGACGCAAGGGGGCGATTTCGTGACATTGGCGAGTGCAACCGTACGTTCCGGGAGGGACGGTCCGCCCGACGGCCCGCAGGACAAGCGGCCCCGGCCGGTCGACCGGAGTGCCGGCACCTGGTTCCTGGTACTGCCCGCGCTGATCCCGATCCTGATTCTGAGCGTCGGCCCCCTGCTCTACGGCATCGCGCTGGCCTTCACCGATGCCCAGTCCGGCCGCGCCCGCTCCACCCAGTGGGTGGGCGGACTGAACTTCCAGGACCTGCTCCACGACACCCTCTTCTGGGACTCGTTCCGGATCGGCCTGGTGTGGGCGTTCGGCGTCACCGTCCCGCAGTTCGTACTGGCCCTCGGCCTCGCCCTGCTGCTCAACCAGAACCTGCGGTTCCGCTGGCTGGCGCGGGCCCTGGCGATCATTCCGTGGGCGATGCCCGAGGTGGTGGTGGGCCTCATGTGGCGGCTCGTCTACCACCCGGACGCGGGCGTCCTCAACGAGACCATCCGCGATCTCGGCCTCGGCGACGGCCGGGACTGGCTCACCGGACTCGCCACCGCCCTGCCCGCCGTGATCGTCGTGGGCGTCTGGGCCGGCATGCCCCAGACCACCGTCGCCCTGCTCGCCGGGCTGCAGAACACCCCGCACGAACTCCACGAGGCGGCCGCCCTGGACGGAGCCGGTGCCTGGCGTCGCTTCCGTACCGTCACCTGGCCGGTGCTCAGACCGGTCGCGCTCGCCATCACCGCGCTCAACTTCATCTGGAACTTCAACTCCTTCGCCCTGGTCTACGTACTGACCAACGGCGGACCCGGCGGCCGCACCCGGCTGCCGATGCTGTTCGCGTACGAAGAGGCCTTCCACTACGGACAGTTCGGATACGCGGCGGCGATGGGCTGTGTGATGGTCGCGGTGATCTCCGTGATCCTCGCGGTGTATCTCGCCGGCCGGATCAGGGGAGGCGAGGACCGATGAGCCTGCGTACCAGCAGAACCGCACGCGCCGGACAGTACGCCGCACTCCTCGGCTACCTCGTCTTCCTGGCTTTCCCGTTCCTGTGGCTGATCTCCACCGCCTTCAAACCGGCGCGCGAACTCGGCTCCCTGCACCCCACCTGGATCCCCCAGAACCCGACGCTCGACAACTTCCGCACGGCGTTCGACGAACAGCCACTGCTCCAGGCCGCCGCCAATTCGCTGATCGCCGCGCTCTGTGCCGCCTTCGTCGCGGTCCTCGTCGCCACACCCATGGCGTACGTGATCGCCCGCCGCCGCTCCAGGCTCTCGACGGCGGCCACCGGATGGGTCGTGATCAGCCAGGCGTTCCCGCTCGTCCTGCTGATCATTCCGCTCTTCCTGATCCTGAAGAACCTCCATCTGATCAACACCTTGTGGGGGCTGATCATGGTGTACGTCGTCTGGGCGCTGCCCTTCGCGCTCTGGATGCTGGTCGGATACGTACGGGCCGTGCCCGCCGAACTGGAGGAGGCCGCCTCGGTCGACGGAGCGGGCCGACTGCGGACGCTCGTCTCGGTCACCGCCCCGCTGCTGGCCCCCGGCATCGTCGCCACCGCGCTCTTCGCCTTCATCACCGCGTGGAACGAGCTCTTCTTCGCGCTCGTCCTGCTCAAGACACCGGAGAAGCAGACCTTGCCGGTCGTACTGACCCACTTCATCGGTGCGGAGGGCGCGGCCGATCTCGGTCCGCTCGCCGCCGCCGCGTTCCTCGCCACCCTGCCCTCACTGGTCGTCTTCGCGATCATCCAGCGGCGGATCACGGGCGGCATGCTGGCCGGGGCGGTGAAGAGCTGATGCGGGCATCCCTGCGGACGACGGCCGCCGCGGCGGCCACCGCACTGGCCCTGCTGCTCACCGGCTGTGCGGGGACGGACGACGGCAGGGGCGACGACGGGAGGATCGAGCTCAGCTTCCAGTCGCTGGCCTGGCAGAAGGAGTCCGTCGACGCCAACAAGCAACTGGTGAAGGAGTGGAACGAGGCCCATCCGGACATCCACGTCAGCTACGTCCAGGGCAGCTGGGACACCGTCCACGACCAGCTGCTCACCTCCTTCGAGGGTGGCGAGGCGCCCGACATCATCCATGACGCCTCCGACGACCTGGCCGACTTCGCGTACGGCGGCTACCTGGCCGATCTGCGGACGCTGCTCCCCGGCCGACTGACCGCCGACATCCCGCGGCAGAGCTGGTCCACCACCACCTTCGGCGACGGCGTCTACGGAGTGCCGTTCCTCCAGGAGCCCCGCGTGCTGATCGCCAACACCAAGATCCTGAAGGAATCGGGGGTCCGTGTCCCGACGCCGGACAGCCCCTGGAGCTGGTCCGAGTTCCGGCAGGTCACCAAGGAGCTGACGGGCAAGGGTCGATACGGCGTGGCCTGGCCGCTCAAGGAACCGGTCTCCGTCACCCTCAACCTCGGCCTCTCCGGCGGCGGCAAGCTCTTCCACCGCGGCGCCGACGGCAAGGTGACCATCCGCGCGGACGAGGGCGACCGGATCGTCCCCGGCACCATCCACGACCAGGTCAACACCGACCACAGTGCTTCGCGCACCGCACTCGGCATGGGCGGCTCCGACGCCCTTCCCGGGTTCTTCGGCGGCAAGTACGCGATGGTTCCGCTGGGCTTCTCGTACCGCCAGCAGGTCGTCGAACAGGCCCCCGAGGACTTCGAGTGGACGGTCCTGCCGGCTCCCGCGGGCAGAGCGGGCCTCGCCCAGGGGGTGAGTCCGCAGACCTTGTCCGTCTCGGAGGCCAGCCCGCACAAGAAGGAGGCCGCGCAGTTCATCGACTTCCTGCTCCGGCCGCCCAACATGGTGCGGCTGGCCAAGGGCGACTGGATGCTCCCGACCGGCACCGAGGCACTCGCCGACCCGTCCCTGCACACCGCCGAGAACGGCTGGGCGACCGGTGTCGCCGTCGCGAAGGCGCTCCGGCCGGCGCCCGCCCAGTCGGTACGCGGCTACCCGGAGTGGAAGGACAAGGTCGCCACGCCCGCCCTCCAGGAGTACTACAGCGGGGCCATCGGGGCGGACGAGCTGAGGAAGCGTCTGGTCGACGACGGGAACCGGGTCCTGGCCCGCTATCAGCGCTGAGGCACACCGCAGGTGCTCTCCATCGACGCCCACGGGCACATGAACCAGGTCCGGGTCGTCCGGGCCCGGAACCGAATTTGATGACCTCGTGAGGGCTCTGTGAACACGGGGGTGGAATCAAGCCGACTCCCCGTCCGTCCGTGCGGCCGGGCGGGGTTCGTCTTCCCGGGTGCGAAGTGTGCCGGTCGCGCCGTAACCCCGGGACGTACGGCGGATGTTGTGGCGACGGTGCCCGACTTGGGCACGGCTGGCCGGTTTCTTATTACGAAACTTTGTTGAGTAAGTCACAGCCGCATGAAGGTCTTGATCTGGGCGCGTCAATCGGCGAGGGTTTCGAGCCAGCCCCCGGAGATCTTCCGGCCGGGGGCCAATCCCCCCACAAAGAATGACGAGGAGATCCCTCTTCATGGCAATTCACAAGCGCGCACGCCGGATCAAGCTGACCGCAGCGATAACCGCGGTGGCCGCGGCCGCCGGAGTCACCCTGCTCAACACCTCGCTCGCCGGCGCCACTCCCGCTCCCGCGATGGGCGTCGTCTACGGCGCGAACGCGGCGAACGCCGTCTCGGGCAGCTACATCGTCATGCTGAACGAGAAGGCCGACAAGGCGGAGCTCGCCAAGGAGTACGGCGGCAAGCTGAAGCGCAACTACAGCTCCGCCATCAACGGCTTCTCCGCCAGCGGCCTTTCGCTCACCGAGGCCAAGCGCCTGGCGGCCGACCCGGCCGTCTCCAAGGTCGTCCAGAACAAGAAGTTCCACATCGACGAGACCCAGGACAACCCGCCGTCCTGGGGTCTGGACCGGATCGACCAGACCGAGACGGCCGGCGACAACGCGTACACCTACCCGGACAGCGCGGGCGAGGGTGTCACCGCGTACGTCATCGACACCGGTGTCCGTACCACGCACAGCGAGTTCGAGGGCCGGGCCAGCTCGGGCTACGACGCCGTGGACAACGACGACAGCGCCGACGACGGCAACGGCCACGGCACCCACGTGGCGGGAACCATCGCCGGTGCGAGCTACGGCGTCGCCAAGAAGGCCAAGATCGTCGCCGTCCGGGTGCTCGACGACTCCGGCTCGGGCACCACCGAGCAGGTCGTCGCCGGCATCGACTGGGTCACCGAGAACCACGAGGGTCCCTCCGTCGCCAACATGAGCCTCGGCGGCGGCGCGGACGAGGCGCTCGACGCCGCGGTCCAGAAGGCCATCGCCTCCGGCGTCACCTTCGCGGTGGCCGCCGGCAACGAGTCCACCGACGCGAGCGAGAGCTCCCCGGCCCGCGTCCCGGAGGCCATCACGGTCGCCTCGTCCACGGTGGACGACGAGCAGTCGTCGTTCTCCAACTACGGCTCGATCGTGGACATCTACGCCCCGGGCTCGGACATCACCTCGTCCTGGAACGACAGCGACGACGCCTCCAACACCATCTCCGGCACCTCCATGGCGACCCCGCACGTCGTCGGTGCCGCCGCCGTCTACCTCGCCGGCCACCCGGATGCCACGCCGGAGGAGGTCGCCACGGCGCTGACCGACGGAGCCACCCCCGACGCGATCTCCAACGCGACCGAGGGCACTCCCAACAAGCTGCTGAAGGTCGTCGAGTAACCGACCCCGCAGCCGTGACCGGGCGGCTGATGCCCGGCACAACGGAATCGGCGGCCGCCGCGCCCTCCCCCACGGGGCGCGGCGGCCGCACCGTGCGAAGGGATCGTCCTATGGTGTGCCCATGACGATGTACGCGGCGCTGTTGCGCGGGATCAACGTGAGCGGCCACAAGAGGGTCCCGATGGCGGAACTCCGCACACTGCTCACCGAGCTGGGACACGGGGACGTCCGCACCCACCTGCAGAGCGGCAACGCCGTCTTCAGCAGCGCGTCGGACGACGAGATCGCACTCGCCGCCGAACTGGAGCAGGCGATCGAGAAGCGGTTCGGCTTCCCCGTCCCCTGCCTGGTCCGGGACGGTGCCTACCTGGCGGAAGTTGCGGCGGCCTGCCCGTTCCCGGCCGCCGAACTCGAAGGCAGACAGCTGCACATCACCTACTACGACCAGCCGCTCGACGCCGACCGCTTCGCTCGGATCGACCCGGCGGTCTTCCTCCCCGAGGCCTTCGGACTCGGCGACCGTGCGCTCTACCTCTACGCGCCCGACGGACTGGGCCGTTCGAAACTCGCCGAGGCGCTGTCCCGGCCCTCCGTCACCAAGGGCCTCATCGCCACCTCGCGCAACTGGAACACCGTGGTCAGGCTGGTGGAGATGACGGCGCCCACGGGAACCACACACGACGGAGCCCCCGCATGACCGAACCGTCCTCCGGCGTGGCCGCGGCGGTCGAGGGCGAGCTGCGCCTCCTGGACCCGGCCGTGCGCGCCTCCGCCGAACTCCTCTCCCAGGTGCTGCACCCCGACTACCGCGAGATCGACTGGTCCGGCCGGGTCTGGGACCGCGACACCATGATCGCCTCGCTCACCGCGGCGGACGCCCCGCGCCCCGGCCCGCTGACCGCGTCCCGGATGAGCGGGGTCCATCTCGGCGACGACCTCGTCCACCTCACCTACGACACCGAGACGAAGGGACGCCTCGCCCACTGCAGTTCGGTGTGGCGGCTGACCGAAGCGGGCTGGCTGCTCTACTTCCACCAGGCCACACCGTTCGGCACCGCCACGGACAACGCCACCGACGCCGACGGCTGAGCCAGGTCAGCGACGGGCGACGCGCTGCGCCCGCGCCGCCCACCGGCCGTCCGTACGGGAGATCCGCACCGGATGCCCGAAACAGTCGCTGACCCGGTCCGTGGTCAGTACCTCGTCCGCCGGACCCGAGGCCACGCACCGGCCGCCCCGCAGCAGCAGCGCATGAGTGGTGGAGGCGGGCAGCTCCTCCTGTCGGCCCGGATGACCGGGACGGCGACGGCATCGGCCCCTGGTCCCGGCGGCGGCCGGGGCGGGGACGGCGGAGGTGATACGGGCGGTGGTCACGTGGGGGTACTCCTTCATGCGGGTGCGAGCGCCTCCAGGCCACTCAGGTCCTCGGCGGACAGCCGGATCTCCCGGGCCCCCAGGTTCTCCGCCAGATGGACGGGCGAACCGGTGCCCGGAGTCGGGCACAGCACGGGGGAACGGTGCAGCAGCCAGGCGAGGGCGATCTGCCCGCGGGTGGCACCATGCCGTTCGGCGATGCCGGCGAGCGCCGCGACGGCATCGCTGGTCAGGGCGCCGTTGGCCAGCGGGAACCAGGGCAGAAAGGCGAGGCCGTGGGTCTCGCACACCTTCAGTACCGCGTCCGACGAACGGTCGAGGAGATTGAAGCGGTTCTGCACCGAGGCGATCCCGGTCAGGGAGAGAGCCTGCTCCAGCTGGTCGGCGGTAAGGGTGTCCAGACCGATGAACCGGATCTTACCTTCCTGTCTCAGCGCATCCAGAGCACCCAGCTGGTCGGCCATCGGCACCTGAGGGTCCAGCCGGTGCAGCTGATAGAGGTCGATCCGGTCCGTCCGCAGCCGCCGCAGACTGGCCTCGCACATCGCCCGCAGCTGCTCCGGCCGCCCCGCGATGTGCCAGGCGCTGTCACCGGTGCGCACCACACCGCCCTTGGTCGCGATCACCAGGTCCTCGCGGTACGGGTGAAGCGCCTCGGCAACGAGCTCCTCGGCCAGCCCCGGCCCGTAGTTGTCGGCGGTGTCCACGAACGTGACCCCCTGCTCGACGGCCGCCCGCAACACGGCCACACCCTCCTGCCGCTCCCCGCGAGGGCCCCAGTAACCGGGCCCGGTCAGCTGGGCGGTGCCGTAGCCGAGCCGACGTACGGGCAGCTCGCCGCCGAGCAGAAACATCTCTTCGAGGGGGCGTGGCATGGAGGACATCCCGCAATAGTAGAACCGTGTTTCCTCCGGCGATCCGGCGATCGTATGAGGCTTTCGCTTCTGCGGCGGCGGAGCGCGGCGACGAGGGCCCGTCGGCAAGGCCGAGGAAAGCGGGACCGTCGCCGGGGCCGGCACGGGGCCAGTGCTCGTGGCGGACCCCGGTCCGTCGCCAGCCGGTCAGGTCGGCCGGGGCGGGGTCCGCTCGACGCCCACCAACTCCGGTGACGGCGTGGTGATGTCGGATCAGTGAAAGCACTGAGTTCCTGGCATCTCCGTTCCGGTACGGACGCGGGAGTCCGTACCGGAACGAAGGAGAGGGACGCTGGTGCTGGTTCCTTGTTGCGGAGTCGGCACTCCTAGCCGAGACGGAAGTGTTGGTTGGTGTACTCCACGCAGTCCCACTGGACCAGCGCGGCATTGTTCTGGGTGCTCTGCCCGAGGACCGACAGGCACTTGCCACTGTGTCGGGCTTCGATGGAGAAGTAGCCGCTGTCCTTCTGGACGAGCCTCCATTCCTGGTTGGTACCGTTCACGCAGTCCCACTGGACCACTGTGGCCCCGTCTTGGACGCTGGCGCCGCTGACCGACAGACATTTGCCGCTGTTCACGGCACTCACCGTGTAGTAGCCGGCACTGGTGGCCACCAACTTCCACTGCTGGTTCGGGGCGTCCAAGCAGTCCCACTGGACCGCAGCGGCGCCGTTCTGGGTGCTCGCACCCGCGACCGACACACATTTCTGACTGTTGCGGGCCACCAGCTCCGCGGTGAACGTTGCGGCGGAGGCGGTGGGGGCCTGCACGGTCGTGAGCAGGCCAGCGGCTACTACAGGGGCGAGGGCTACGGCCCAACGGGAGATCTTCATGACGCTCCAAATGTGGGGTGGACTTGTCGCCCAAGTGATAGCGGTGCCACCCATGCCCATCCATGCATATGCCCGACAAGACACCTGAATAGGGGAACGTGCTTCACAGGAGAGCCCTGCCACCACGCCCCCTGCCCGGCTACGGCCGGAGCACGGGCGGTTCTGTGCGTCTGGGTCAGTCGAGTGCGTCAATGGCCTTACTGATCAGGGCGCGCGCGTCGGCCCCGTGAACGGCCATGCTTCGCAGCTTCTCAAACGCGGTGAGGCAGAGCCCGATCTCACCGGGCTGCGTGATGTTCACCTGCGCGGACAGGAGTTCCCCGGAAACGAGGGTGTCGTCGTAAATATGGAATGTCTCCTGCGGCCGGAGTGCCCGCTCCCGCGTCGCCATCGGGATGATGCCCAACGACACAGCAGGCAGCGCCCCGACAGATAGAAGGTGCCCAAGCTGAGCAGCCACCGCATCGGCGGTACCCAGCTGGAAGTACAGCACCGATTCCTCAACCAGAAGCAGGCAGCGGTGCCCCGGTTCATGGGTGACCTGGGACCGCCCTACCAGGGCCGCGGCTGCTTCCGCTCCGTCGTCGGGGATATCGAGGGGCCGTGCGTTCGTGCTGAGCAGCGCGCCGGCATAGCCCACAGTCTGGACGAGACCGGGCACAAGAGTCGGTGAGTACACCCGGGTCGACCGGCACAGCTGCACGTAACCGTCCTGAAGTTGCCGCAGCCCCGTACGTACCCGGCGTCGCCACTCGGTGTAGAGCGCCTCGGCATGACGTGATGCCGCAATCAGATCTGCTGCTCCGGCTGGTGCGTCGCAGGTCTCGCACCAGTGGCGGATGTCCCGGGCCGAGGGCGGTGTCTTCGCGTTCTCGATCCGGGACGTCTTCGCGTGGTGCCAAGCGCACTTGGCGGCAAGCTGGGTGACGGTCAGGCCGGCGTCCTGCCGGTGCTCACGAGCTGCCTGGCCACGCTCTCGCGGGCGGCTTGCGCCGAGGACGACGGTGAGATGGGCATGCTGGTGCGGTGCTTCCTGTCAGAGGAGCGTGTACTGGTCGTGCGGTACAGCCCGGTCCCACACAGCTTCGAAGGCATCGACGCACTGCTTCGGGATTCCGGGCGCATGGCCGGGGCAGCGTTCTGGGCACACTCTTCGAGTGTCGCTTCGTCGGCCTTGTAGCTCCGCATGACGATGTCTCGCGTTTCAGGGTTTACCCGCACGATCGGAGAGCCGCTTTGCCCTGTTTCCGGGTCGATCCCGATGAACTCTCGGTTCACTGCTGCTTCCGGAGTGAGGTCGGTGCGCTGATGTGCACCTACCTGACGGACGCGGCCCCTTCGGTCAATACCGCGCCTCAACCGTCTACCCCTGCGGGGGGTTATATGTGCACACCCGTGCACACTGCTGGCGTACATGCACGGATCATCCCTACGGTCAGCGGTAATTCACCGACCAACGGCGGGGGGAAACCCGTGACGATGACAATCAAGGTGTACGAGGTCGACCGGTACGGCCGGACGCGCATCCGTCGTCCGACGACGGAAATCGCCCCGGTTGAGGTCGTAGCAGAGAACTTCGTGTACCCGCCCTGCCAGTGCCCCAAGTGCAAGGCACAGCAGCCGTGACCACCCCCACCCAACCGCTACCCGGCCCCGGGGCGTTGACGTGGGCGCAGGCGCAGGGCCGCGCCTGCGTCTGGTGCAGGAAGCCCCTCACCACCGGCGCGGTCAGTGTAGGCATCGTCCACGACCGGCAGGGAGCCCACGTGCTCGACACCGAGGTATGGGCCGGGCCCTGCTGCGCCGGCGCCCAATAGCCCCCGCCCTGGTTTCCAGGAAAGGACGAGCGTGGATCAGTCCTTGTTCAACACGTCCGGCAATCCCGTTCTGCTGACCATGGCCATCGTGAACCAGCGGAACTGCGTCGAGTGCGGGTCTTCCAAGACCTATCTCCTCGACAGCGTGGCCCCGGTCACGTATCGGCCGATGCGCAACCGAATCTGTGACCACTGCGGGCGGTGCACCTCCGCCTATGCCGACCTGGAAGGGTCCAGCAATGTCGAGCCGGGTCAGGATCAGGCGGCGGACGCTACTCGTACTCGTCGGCCGTCTGAGGGGCCGTATCTCCGAAGCCGCGGGGAATTGCGGGCACTGCGGTGGGACCGGGTGGATCGGGGACATCGTCTGCCCAGCATGTAGCGGTTCCGGCGGCTGACCACCACATCCGCCCAGGAGCGGAGACGTCTGAAGGTAACCTGCCCGGCCGGGGTGGGCTTCGCGGCGGGCGATGGCGCGAGTGCCGGTCGTCGGGCGCGCAGAGGGCAGGACCGGGGCAGGTGTGTGGAACGGTGTCGCCTTTCTTCAATCCGGCGGCGGGGGCCGGTCATAGTGTGGTGGGCATGAAGAACGCGCACGCCCACATGACCGAAGTCGCCGCCGAGGCGGCCCGTATCGCCCGCTCCATCAGCACCGAGCAGCTCGACGTACCGAACACGCCCTGCGGGGACTGGGATGTGCGCAGGCTCGTCAACCACTGGGTGCTGTACACCTCCCACGGCCTGGAGCACCGTGCCCTGCGCAAGGACCTCCCGGAGGAGCTCACCGGCCGCGACTTCACCGCTGACGCCGACTGGGCCCGGCAGTATGCCGAGCAGTTGGACCGGGCCGTCGCCGCCTGGGCGGACCCCGCGGTCTGGGACGGTGAGATCGATCTCGGGGGCTCGGCCTCCCCGGCCTCCGACATCGCCGCGATGCTCATCGAGGAGACGGCCCTGCACGGCTGGGACGTGGCCCGTGCCGTCGGTGAGGAGTTCCGGCTCTCCGACGAGGCGGCCGCCTATGTGCTCGGCGTCGTCGACAGTACTGCCGCGCTCTACCGGCAGTACGAGGGCTTCGCCGACGAGGTGGCGGTGCCCGCGTCGGCGTCGGTGTTCGAGCGGGCGCTGGCCCACAGCGGACGCGACCCGCACTGGGCCGCAGTCTGAGATCGGAGTCTGGGACTCCGGAGCCTGGGGGGCGGATTTGAGGCCGGAGTCCGAGGTCGGCCCAGCGGGATCCCCGGCGTCGATTCGCCGGGGATCCCGGGGCGGCGCTCAGTCCTGCCAGTAGAAGAGCAGGGCGCCGATGTCCAGGGGCTTGCGCCCGCCGAAGTAGTAGACGCAGAGGCCGGTGACCCGGACCGCGCTGGTTAGCGGGTCGATCCAGCGGAAGCCGGCCGACTCCAGGGCCGTGCGGGCGGCGGGTTCGTTCCCGTACGAGGTGGCGAAACGTCCGAGGGTGCTGAGGGAGAGCTCGCTCTCGCCGAACCTGATGACGTGGTAGGTGCCACCGCCCTGCTGGTGGCGCTCACCGCACGAGACCGGGGGCTCCGGTGCCAGGCCCGCCGCGGTGAGCGCGGCTGTGGCCCGGCGGAGTTGCTCGTCCTCGTCCGGTGGGACGGGCGGCTCGGTGCAGATGGCCTCGACCCGCCATCGGGGGTCGCTCTGCTCCTCGCAGTCGTGTCCGTACTCCTGGAGGATCACCCCGCGCAACTCGTCGTCCAGACCGGCGACCTCGACCCGGGGGCGGCCCAGCGAGTCGTGGATGGCGCGGGTCTCGGCGGTGTCGCCGGTGAGGCGGTGCAGGGCGTACGCGGCCCACAGCTTCGCTTCGGCCGTCGGCGCCTCGCCGAGGTAGCGGCGCAGCCGGTCCGGGTCGGTGAGCAGGGACTGGGCGAGGTACGCGACCGACCGGTCGGGGTCCGCGAGCGCGTCGGTGACGTCCTGGCCGGCGCGGTGGCGCATCCGGACCTGGAAGGCGCGGTCCTCGGGGCGTGCGTCACCGACATCGGCCAGGACCGCCGCGGCTCCGTACCGGGCGACCAGTGCGTCCAGTCCGGCCTCGCCGATCGCCCGCTGGCCCGACCACGGTTCGGCCGCGAGCGTCGCCAGCTCGCCGGCCGCCGAACGGTCGCCGAGCAGGCCGCGCGCCTTGAGGATCGCCGGGGGCATGCCGTACGAGTCCTCCCGCCGCCGGTCCTTGTGATTGAGCCAGGGCAGGAGTTCCGTCCGGTCCGCGAGGAGGTCCAGCAGCGCGATACGGACTTCGTCCACGTCATGGATGTCGTGGATGCGTGCGATCAGCCCGGTGACCCGGTGCTGAGGTACCCGCCCGGTCAGCGCGACCACGCAGGCCCTGCGGCGCCACCACGGATGTGCCGGATCGGCGACGTACGCGGCGAGTCGGTCCGCGTCGAACTCGCGCAGCCCCGCGGCATCTATCTGTCCGGCTTGTGGGACCAGCGTCTCGATGGTTCGCATCCGGGGATGCTACCGCCCGCCCCACTCGCCCCGCCCCTGCTTAAGTGGCCCAGTCGGAGGGATGGGAAATGGACCGAGGGCGCGTACCAATACGTGGATACGCTCGGTTCATGAACACATCGCACACCCCGGAACCGGCCCGTACCGTCGTCGACTTCTACTTCGACCCGGCCTGCCCCTTCGCCTGGATCACCTCCCGCTGGATGCTGGAGGTGGAGCAGTGGCGCGACATCGAGCTGCGCTTCCGCGTCATGAGTCTGTATCTGCACAACATCGGCAACGAACTCCCCGACTGGTACCGGGAACTGGTCGACAGGTCGATCGGTCCGGTACGGGTCGCGGTCGCGGCGGCCGACGCCCACGGCGACGGGGTGCTCCGCGATCTCTACACCGCGATGGGCGTCCGCATCCACCGGCAGAAGAACGAGGACTTCGCCCAGGTGATCGCCGAGTCCCTCGCGGAGCTCGGGCTGCCCGCCGCACTCGCCGCCGCCGCGCACTCGGAGACGTACGACGAGGCGCTGCGGCGCAGCCATGACGCCGGCAAGGACCCGGAGGCGGACGCGTATGTCGGTACGCCCACGATCCATGTCGACGGCGCGGTCTGGTTCGGGCCCGTCCTGCGGGCGGCACCGCGCGGCGAGGAGGCCGGACGCGTCTTCGACAGCTTCCGGGTGCTCGCCGGGAACCCGGACCTGTTCGAACTCAAGCGGACCCGGACGGGCGGCCTGGACGTGGGGTGAGCGAGTGCCGCGTCACGCGGTGAGCACGGCGGGGCGGGCCGCCGCGGGGCTGCAAGCCTCGTCGTACCGGGTCAGCAGCAGGCGTGCCAACTCCGGTGCGGCGCCCAGCACATCGGCCAGTACGTCCGCGCCGGCCGCCCCTGCGGCGATCCGGTCCGGGAGCCGGCCGGGCGCGATGACGTACGGTGCCACCGCCACCCGGTGCACACCCTCGTCCCGCAGGGCCCGTACCGCGTCCTCGGTACGGGGGAACCCCGCGGGAGATGCGGCGGAGGCGAACGCAGGCCGCACGGAACACCAACCGGTGTGCCGCAGCTCCCGCGCGATTTCAGCGATCACTGCGATCGCCTCCGGGTCTGTGGAGCCCGCCGAGGCCAGGACGAGGCCGGTCGAGCTCCGGTCACCGGGACGGATCCCGGCTTCGTGCAGCCGCCGTTCCAGCGCCGAGTTCAGCAGCGGTGATGGGCCGAGCACCTCGGCCTGCCGGACCCGCAGCAGGGGCAGCCTGCTCCGGGCCTCGTGCAGCACCGTCGGGATGTCGGACTTGGCGTGGAAGGCCCGGGTGAGGAGCAGGGGGAGCGCGATGACGTCCTCCGTGCCCTGCGCGGCCAGCCGCTCCAGGACCTGCGGCACCGACGGCGCGTTGAAGTCCAGGAAACCCGTCTCCACGCGCAGCCCCGGCCGCAGCGACCGCACCCGCGCGGTGAGCGCGTGCACGGTCGCCGCGTGACGCGGGTCGCGGCTGCCGTGGGCGATGACGAGAAGCACCGGAGAGGCCCTAGCTCTTGACGAGGAGGCCGCGGCCGCGCAGCACCCACCGCTCCAGCGGACTGAAGATCAGCAGGTCGATCGCGATGCCGACGGTAAGGATCAGGATGATGGCGAGGAACACCATCGACATGCTGCTGGTCTCCCGGCCCTGCTCCAGCAACTGGCCCAGGCCCACCCCCAGATCGGGTGAGGAGGCGATGATCTCGGCGGCCATCAGCGAACGCCAGGAGAACGCCCAGCCCTGCTTCAGGCCCGCCAGATACCCGGGCAGCGAGGCCGGCAGCACGATGTGCCAGGTGCCGCGCAGCCCGGTGGCGCCCAGCGTCTTCCCGGCCCGCAGATGCAGCGGCGGGATCTGGTCGACGCCCGCGACCAGTCCGTTGGCGATCGACGGGACGGCGCCCAGCAGGATCACCGCGTACATCATCCTGTCGTCGAGCCCCAGCCAGATCACCGCGGGCGGCACCCAGGCGACCGACGGCAGCGACTGAAGTCCGGAGAGCACCGGCCCGATCGCCGCCCGGACCAGCTTGACGCGGGCCACCAGCAGTCCGAGCGGAGTGCCGATGACCAGCGCCAGCAGGAAGCCGAGCAGACCGCGCGAGACGCTGGTCCAGATGTAGCCGAGCAGGGTGCCCTGCGCCCAGGCGTCGGCCACCTCGTCCCACACCAGGGACGGCGACGGCAGCTTGTAGTCGTCGGTGACCTTCGCCCAGATCAGGATCTGCCAGACGACGAGCACCAGGACCACGGCCACGACCGGCGGCAGCACCTTGCGCACCAGCACCTCGCGGACGGGGGTCCGGCTCACCCGCACGGCGTCGAGTGCGTCCAGACCCGCCTCCAGGCCCGCCAGGTCCTGGGCGGTGTCCTTGGCGGCGGTCTCAGTGCTGGCCATGTCGGCGGATCTCCCCACGCAGTTGTTCGGTGATCTCTACGGACAGCTCGGCCACCGCGGTGTCCTCGATGCGGCGCGGCTGGTCGATGTCGACCGTCCACTCCCGGGCGACCCGGCCCGGCCGCGACGAGAGCAGGACGACCCGCTCGGCGAGCCGGACCGCCTCCCGCACGTTGTGCGTGACGAAGAGGACCGAGACGTTCGTCTCGCGCCAGATCCGGGTCAGCTCGTCGTGCAGCACGTCCCGGGTGATGGCATCGAGTGCCGCGAACGGCTCGTCCATCAGCAGCAGTTGGCTGTCCTGGGCGAGCGCGCGGGCCATCGCCACCCGCTGCCGCATACCGCCGGAAAGCTCATGCACCCGCTTCCCGTACGCCCCGCCGAGCCGTACGAGTTCGAGCAGCCGCTCCGCCTCGGTGCGGCGGTCGGACTTGGGCACGCCGCGCAGCCGCAGCGCGAGTTCGATGTTCTTGCCCGCGGTCAGCCACGGGAAGAGGGCGTGCTCCTGGAACATCAGGGCCGGCCGCCCGCCGGGGGTCTCGATGGACCCCGCGGTCGGGCGGTCGAGTCCGGCCACCAGGTTGAGCAGGGTCGACTTGCCGCACCCGGAGGCGCCCAGGAGGGTGACGAACTCGCCGGGAGCGACATCGAGTGTGATGTCGTCCAGGACGAGCTGCTGCCCCTCCGGTCCGCCGAAGGACTTCGAGACGTGGTCGATGCGGGCGGCGTGCCCGACCGCCGTGCGGCCCTCGGCCTTGGTGAGAGTGGTGGTCGCCATGGTCGTCACCTCCTGGGAATCCTGTTTCGGGTGCCGGACGCTCTTACTTGACGCCGAGACCGGCGTCGGCGACCTCGGGCTTGCCCGCGGCCTTGAGGGTCTTGTTCAGCGGCCTCAGGTCGTAGATGCCGGTCAGGTCCGTCCGCTCCAGCAGACCGGCCTTCACCGCGTGCTTGGCCTCGGTGTCGAGCGTGGCGGCCAGCGGGTCGTCGGTGAACTGGACGGACTTCCAAGCCGGGTCGAGGACCTCGGCCGGCAGCGCCTTGCCGCTCAGCTCCTTGAGCGCGGCGTTGGCGGAGGCCTTCGCCTTGTCCGGGTTGGCGTTGATCCACGCGTTGGTGTCGACCGTGCCGCGCAGCACCGCCTCGACGACGTCCGGGTGCTCGGCGAGGAACTTCTGCGACACGATGATGTTCGTGATCACGAACTTCCTGTCCGGCCACAGCGACGACTCGTCGAGGAGTTCCTTCGCGCCCTGGGCGACCAGCTTGGAGGCGGTCGGCTCGGGCACCCAGGCACCGTCGATGGAGCCCGAGCGATAGGCGTCCGGCGTCACCTTGTTGTCCGTACGGACCACGGAGACGTCGCCCTTGCCGCTATTGGCGTCGACCTTCCAGCCCTTCTCGGAGATCCAGTTGAGGAAGGCCACGTCCTGGGTGTTGCCGAGTTGCGGGGTGGCGATCTTCTTGCCCCTGAGGTCGTCCAGGGTCTTGATCTTCTTCGGGTTGACGACCAGCTTCACGCCGCCGGACGCCGAACCGCCGATGATCCGCAGGCTCTTGCCCTTGGACTTGGTGAAGCCGTTGATGGCGGGCGAGGGGCCGATGAAGCCGATGTCGATCGAGCCCGCGTTGAGCGCCTCGATCTCGGACGGACCGGCGTTGAACGTCGACGGCTTGACCGCGGTGGAGCCGAGCTCCTTGGCGATGATGCCTTCCTGGATGCCGACCAGGGCCGTGGCGTGGGTGAGGTTCGGGAAGTAGCCGATCTTCACGGTGTCCGCGGAGAGCTTCTTGCCGCCGACCGGGGCGCCGGCCGGCTTGACGTCGTCCTGTTTCGCCGCGGAGCCGTAGCCGCAGGCGGTGAGCGCGAGGGCGAGCAGCGGCAGGGCGGCGACGGCGGCGAGGGCGCGGCGCGGCGTGGTACGGGGGGCAGACACGGGAGGCTTTCCTCTCGTCGGCCCGGTGCGCGCGTCCCTGGGTACTACGGGGACGCGGCCGGGAAGTCGGCAGGTCTTCGTCTGAACTGGCGGTGCGGGCGGTGCGGTTGGTGCGAGTGGGCGCGCAGGCGGTGCGCGTACGTCATCACGCACATCGCGCGACCCCGCCCTGGCCGCTGCCGAGGGCGCCGCTGCCGATGCGGCCGCCCTCCTTCGCGAACGTGGAGTAGATGTCGATGGTCATCAGAAGTCCCACTCGGCGTCGTCCGCGGCGGCCTCGGGCTCCACCGCGGTGGCGAACGAGGCGCCCGCCATGCCGGCCGTCAGCGTGGTGCCGTCCGCCGGGTCGATCAGCAGGAACGAGCCGGTGCGCCGGGAGTCCGCGTACGCGTCGAGCGCGAGCGGCTCCGCGGTACGGAGGACGACCCGGCCGATGTCATTGGCGACGAGCTGTCCGGGCGCCGGGTGCTGGGACAGGTCGTCCAGCGTGAGGCGCGAGGGGATGTCCTTGACGATCGCCTTGACCGTGCGGGTGGTGTGCTTGAGCAGCACCCGCTGGCCGACACCGAGCGGCCGGTCGGCGACGTGGCAGACGGTCGCCTCGACGTCCTGGGTGACCGCCGGCGCGTCGTCGGCCGGTGCGATCAGGTCGCCGCGCGAGATGTCGATGTCGTCGGCCAGCCGGAGCGTCACCGACTGGGGCGCCCAGGCGATGTCCACGCTCTCGCCGAGCGCGTCGATCCCGGCGATCGTCGACGTACGGCCGGACGGCAGGACGGTGACGGCCTCGCCCACCCGGAACGCGCCGGCGGCGATCTGGCCCGCGTAGCCCCGGTAGTCGGGGTGCTCGGCGGTCTGCGGCCGGATGACGTACTGGACCGGGAAGCGGGCGTGGCAGGCGGTGAGGTCATGGCTGACCGGCACTGTCTCCAGGTGCTCCAGGACCGTCGGCCCGCCGTACCAGTCCATGTGCGCGGACGGCTCCACGACGTTGTCACCGGCCAGCGCGGAGATCGGGATCGCGGTGATCTCCTGGACGCCGAGCGAGGCCGCGTACGCCGTGAACTCCTCGGCGATGGCGGCGAACACCGGCTCCGCGTAGTCGACCAGGTCCATCTTGTTGACGGCCAGCACCACGTGCGGCACCCGCAGCAGCGCCGCGACGGCGGCGTGCCGGCGGGTCTGCTCGACGACACCGTTGCGGGCGTCCACCAGGACGACGGCCAGCTCGGCCGTCGAGGCGCCGGTCACCATGTTCCGGGTGTACTGGACGTGCCCCGGGGTGTCGGCCAGGATGAACCGGCGGCGCGGCGTCGCGAAGTAGCGGTAGGCGACATCGATGGTGATGCCCTGCTCGCGCTCGGCCCGCAGCCCGTCGGTCAGCAGCGCCAGGTCGGGCGCCTCCTGGCCCCGGCTGCGCGAGGCGTGCTCGACGGCCTCCAGCTGGTCGGTGAGGACCGACTTGGAGTCGTGCAGCAGACGTCCCACGAGGGTGGACTTGCCGTCGTCGACGGACCCCGCGGTGGCGAACCGCAGCAGGGTGGTGGTCGACAACTGCTCCGCATGCTGGGTGTGTGTGGTCATCTTAGAAGTACCCCTCGCGCTTGCGGTCTTCCATCGCGGCCTCGGACATCTTGTCGTCGGCACGCGTCGCGCCCCGCTCGGTGAGCCGGGAGGCGGCGATCTCGGTGATCACGTCGTCCAGCGTCGTCGCGTCCGAGTCGACGGCGCCGGTGCACGACATGTCGCCGACCGTGCGGTAGCGCACCTGCCGGGTCTCGACCCGCTCTCCCTCCTTGGGGCCGCCCCAGTCGCCCGCGGTCAGCCACATGCCGGAGCGGCTGAAGACCTCGCGCTCATGGGCGAAGTAGATCTCCGGGAGCTCGATGCCCTCGCGGGCGATGTACTGCCAGACGTCCAGCTCGGTCCAGTTGGAGATCGGGAAGACCCGGACGTGCTCACCGGGCGCGTGCCGGCCGTTGTACAGCTGCCACAGCTCGGGGCGCTGGCGGCGCGGGTCCCACTGGGAGAACTCGTCGCGCAGCGAGAAGACCCGCTCCTTGGCGCGCGCCTTCTCCTCGTCCCGGCGCCCGCCGCCGAACACCGCGTCGAAGCGGTGCTGCTGGATCGCCTCGGTCAGCGGCACGGTCTGCAGCGGGTTGCGGGTGCCGTCCGGGCGCTCGCGGAGCTTCCCGGCGTCGATGTACTCCTGCACGGAGGCGACATGGAGCCGCAGCCCGTGCCGGGCCACCGTGCGGTCGCGGTACTCCAGCACTTCGGGGAAGTTGTGCCCGGTGTCGACGTGCAGCAGCGTGAACGGCACCGGCGCGGGCGCGAACGCCTTGAGCGCCAGATGCAGCATCACGATGGAGTCCTTGCCGCCGGAGAACAGGATCACCGGCCGCTCGAACTCACCCGCCACCTCGCGGAAGATGTGCACGGCCTCGGACTCCAGGGAGTCCAGGTGGCTGAGTGCGTACGGATTGCCGGTGCCTTCCGACACGGTCGCGACGGTCGTCATGCCGCACCCCTCTCGCTCAGCAGCGCGTACAGCTCCGCCGCGGACTCCTGCACGGTCTGCCGGTGCGACTCGATCCGCAGGTCCGGCGACTCCGGCGCCTCGTACGGGTCGTCGACCCCGGTGAGCCCGCTGATCTCGCCCGCCGCCTGCTTGGCGTAGAGGCCCTTCACATCGCGTTCGGAGCACACCTCGACGGGAGTCGCGACATGCACCTCCAGATACGCGGTGCCCTCGGTCCGGTGCCGCTTGCGCACCGCGTCCCGGCTGTCCGCGTACGGGGCGATGACCGGGACCAGCACCTTCACGCCGTTGGCCGCCAGCAGCTCGGCGACGAAGCCGATCCGCTGGACGTTGGTGTGGCGGTCCTCGCGGGAGAAGCCGAGACCCGCGGAGAGGAACTCCCGGATCTCGTCGCCGTCGAGCACCTCCACGCGATGGCCCTCGCCGCGCAGCCGCCCGGCGAGTTCGTACGCGATGGTGGTCTTGCCCGCGCTCGGCAGACCGGTCAGCCAGATGGTGGCTCCCGTCTCCGTCACGCTCATCGAAGTCTCCTGATCAGTCGTCATCAGTCGTGCAGCCCGCACTCGGTCTTGCCCCGGCCGGCCCAGCGTCCGGCGCGTACGTCCTCGCCCTCCTGCACCCGGCGGGTGCAGGGCGCGCAGCCCACGGAGGCGTAACCGTCCATCAGCAGTGGGTTGGTGAGTACGCCGTGCTCCGCGACGTACGCGTCGACGTCGTCCTGCGTCCAGCGGGCGATCGGCGAGATCTTCACCTTCTGCCGCTTCTCGTCCCAGCCGACGACCGGGGTGTTGGCCCGGGTGGGGGACTCGTCGCGGCGCAGCCCGGTCGCCCAGGCCGTGTACCCGGTCAGGCCCTCTTCGAGGGGTTTGACCTTGCGCAGCTTGCAGCACAGGTCGGGGTCGCGGTCGTGCAGCTTCGGACCGTACTCGGCGTCCTGCTGGGCCACGGTCTGCCGGGGGGTGAGGGTGATGACATTGACGTCCATCACCGCCTCGACCGCGTCACGGGTGCCGATCGTCTCCGGGAAGTGGTAGCCGGTGTCGAGGAAGACCACGTCGACGCCGGGGAAGACGCGCGAGGCGAGGTGTGCGACGACCGCGTCCTCCATGGAGGACGTGACGCAGAACTTCCCGCCGAAGGTGTCGGCGGCCCACTTCAGGATCTCCGGCGCGGAGGCGTCCTCCAGCTCCCGGCCGGCCCGCGCGGCCAGGGCTTCGAGGTCTTCGGTCCTCGGAGTCCGAGTCATATCCCGTCCCCTTCAACGTCGTTGCGCCGCAGCCCCCGGGCCAGCAGACCCAGGAACTTGAGCTGGAACGCGCGGTTGCAGGAGGCACATTCCCAGGCGCCGTGGCCACTCTCGTGCGGGCGCAGGTCCTCGTCCCCGCAGTACGGGCAGTGGAACGGTGCGGCGCGTTCGCTCATGACAGCGACTCCGCACTGGCCCGCGCCGCCCAGGTCGCGAACCGTTCGTCGTCCTCGCGCTCCGCCTGGAAGCGGCCCAGGACCCGCTCGACGTAGTCGGGCAGCTCGGCCGAAGTGACCTTCAGGCCGCGGACCTTGCGGCCGAACCCGGCGTCCAGGCCCAGGGCGCCGCCCAGGTGCACCTGATAGCCCTCGACCTGGTTGCCGTCGGCGTCCAGCACCAGCTGGCCCTTGAGGCCGATGTCGGCGGTCTGGATGCGGGCGCACGCGTTGGGGCAGCCGTTGATGTTGATGGTGAGCGGCTCGTCGAAGTCCGGCAGGCGGCGCTCCAGTTCGTCGATCAGCGCGGCGCCGCGCGCCTTCGTCTCGACGATGGCCAGCTTGCAGAACTCGATGCCGGTGCAGGCCATCGTGCCGCGCCGGAACGGCGAGGGCCGCACCTGGAAGTCGAGCGCCTCCAGCCCGGCGACCAGGGAGTCCACCTGGTCCTGCGTCACATCGAGGATGATCATCTTCTGCTCGACGGTGGTGCGCAGCCGGTCCGAGCCGTGCGCCGCCGCGAGGTCGGCGATCTTGGCGAGTGTGGAGCCGTCCACCCGGCCGACCCGGGGCGCGAAACCGACGTAGAAGCGGCCGTCCTGCTGCTGGTGCACACCCACGTGGTCGCGCCAGCGGCTGCTGGGCTGCTCGGGCGCGGGACCGTCGGTCAGCGGGCGCTTCAGGTACTCGTCCTCCAGCACCTGACGGAACTTCGCCGGGCCCCAGTCGGCCATCAGGAACTTCAGCCGGGCGCGGTTGCGCAGCCGCCGGTATCCGTAGTCGCGGAAGATACCGACGACTCCGGCCCAGACGTCCGGAACCTCGTCGAGCGGCACCCACGCGCCCAGCCGCTCGGCGAGCCGCGGGTTGGTGGAGAGTCCGCCGCCGACCCAGACGTCGAAGCCCGGACCGTGCTCGGGGTGGACCACGCCGACGAACGCGATGTCGTTGATCTCGTGGACCACGTCCTGCACCGGCGAACCGGAGATCGCGGTCTTGAACTTGCGCGGCAGGTTGGAGAATTCCTTGTTGCCGATGTAGCGGTCGTGGATCTCGTCGACCGCGGACGTGCCGTCGATGATCTCGTCGGCGGCGATCCCCGCCACCGGCGAACCGATGATCACGCGCGGGCAGTCGCCGCACGCCTCGGTGGTGGAGAGCCCGACGGCCTCCAGCTTCTCCCAGATCGCCGGGACGTCCTCGATGCGGATCCAGTGCAGCTGGATGTTCTGCCGGTCGGTGATGTCCGCGGTGCCGCGCGCGTACTCCTGCGAGATCTCGCCGATCACCCGCAGCTGTGCGGTGGTGAGCCGGCCGCCGTCGATCCGGACCCGCAGCATGAAGTGCTTGTCGTCCAGCTCCTCCGGCTCCAGGATCGCGGTCTTGCCGCCGTCGATCCCGGGCTTGCGCTGGGTGTAGAGACCCCACCAGCGCATCCGTCCACGGAGATCGTTGGGGTCGATCGAGTCGAAACCGCGCTTGGAGTAGATCGTCTCAATGCGTGTCCGCACATTGAGACCGTCGTCGTCCTTCTTGAACTGCTCATTGCCGTTGAGCGGAGTGTGGTGCCCCACGGCCCACTGGCCTTCGCCACGGTGGCGTCCGGCCTTGCGGCGGGGCGTGGTGGTCGCAGGCTGTTCCGGGGTAGCGGCCATGACAGTACGTCCTTCGGGACTGCAGGAGGGCGGCTCTGAACTGCACACTCGCGCTGAGGCGCGGCGGTGCGCAGGCTTTGCAGAGAAAGGGGGATCGCGGCGGTGCTGGGACTCTCAGCTCGCCGGACAGATGGCGCTGGACACGCGGCCGAGGTCGACGTGGCGTCGACTCACCAAGGCAATTCCAGTTCCAGGCATGACGGAAGCGTGGCACGCGCATCTCGGGCCAGTCCACCACTATCCAAAATATGGACGAGAGTGTCCCGAAATGCGAGACGCTGTGGCGCTCATCACTGGAGTCACCCGGACCGGACAATCCGTAATAGCCGCAATCCCCCTATGTGTCACCGCAAACGGAGCGCGGTCCTCCGTCGTGCTACCGCCCGGCCCCCGGCCACGGCCCCGGCGTCGCCACCTCCGGCTCCAGCTCCACCTTCGTGTCGAAGAGCCGGAAGCCGCGGCGCAGATAGTTGTCCATGGCGTGCGGGCCGTCCTTGGAGCAGGTGTGCAGCCACACCCGCTTCGTCGGCGTCCGCTCCGGCCAGCGCTCCGCCAGGTCCCAGGCACGGGCGACCCCGTACGAGAGCAGATGGCCACCGATCCGCCGCCCCCGGAAGGCCGGAATCAGCCCGAAGTACATGATCTCGACCGCGCCCTCGTCCTGCGGGTCCAGCTCGATGTAACCCGCCGGGGTGCCGTTCGCGTACGCCACCCAGGTCTCGGCCCCCGGCCGGTCCAGGGCCTCCTGCCACTGCGCGTACGTCATGCCGAGCCGGTCCGTCCACCGGATGTCGCCGCCGACCGCCGTGTAGAGGAACCGGCTGAACTCGGGCAGCGGTATCTCCGACCGCACGATACGCACATCGCCCTCCGGGACCGCGGCGGGCCGCAGATCGTCGGGGGAGGTCTGTTCCAGGGACCAGACGGTCACTTCGGTGGTGATGGCGGCGGCGCTACGTGCGGGGTTGCTCATGGCTGCCAGGGAACCACGCCCCGCCGCCTGCGCCAAAGCCGGTCCCGCGACATGGACGCCGGGACCGCCGGCGGAACGGGTCCGGATCCGGGACGAAGGGCCTACGGGCTGTCCGCACGGGCCCTGACCACCACCGGAGCCGTCGAGTGCGGCAGCAGATCGGCAGGGTGGTCCGGGTGGATCACCTCCACCTCGACGTCCTCGCCGAAGCGGTACGGGCGGTGCGCCAGCACCTGGGCGAGATGGCGGCGCATCCGGGAGATCTCCGCCCGCACCGTCACCGTGCGGGTCGCGTCGCCGAAGATGTCCTGGGCGAGCTCGGACGCCGTACGCCCCTCGCGGTGCAGCGCCAGGGCGTACAGCAGCTCCGCATGGCGCGGCGAGAGCCGCTGCGTCCAGGTACCCACCGCGCCGACCACATTGACCGTGAGACTGCGCGGCCGGCTCAGATCCAGCACCACCCGTTGCGGCGCCCCGTCCGAAGGCCCGTCCGCGACCTGGATCAGCCAGCCGCCGGGCAGCGGCTCCACCCGGCACATGCCCAGCGAGGGCAGCCACACCCGGCCCGGCCGTAACGACTTGGGCAGCGGCAGCCGGTCGACCGGTGGCATCCCGGTCACCGCGGCGAGCCAACCGTGGGTGTCCACCGCCAGGGCCCGGCCGCCCAGCCGGTACATCAGCGGTGCCGCCACCGAACGCAGCCGGTCGATCGCCTGCAGATGCCGGTTCCTTATCTCGCTCTCCGCCAGCCTGGCGACCGAACTGACCAGGGCGAGCGTCGTGGGATGGAACGTGGACGCGGGACCGCTCATGTCGACGATGCCGATCACCTTGCCGTCGCGCGGGTCATGGACCGGGGCCGCCGCACACGTCCAGTTGTGCAGCGTGCGGACGAAGTGTTCCGAGGAATGGACCTGGACCGGGACGCGGGAGACCAGCGCCGTACCGATCGCGTTCGTCCCCGTGCTCTCCTCCGCCCAGGCCGCGCCCTCCGCCAGGCATATGTCGTCCGCCCGGCGCAGCACCCCCGCGTTGCCCCGGCGCCACAGCACCCGGCACTCCACATCGGCGACCACCATGATCTGCTGGGCGGCATCCGCGAGGGAGACCAGGCCGTCGTCGAGCAGCGGCATCACCTCGCCGAGCGTCGAGCTCCGGCGCCGGTGTTCGAGCTCGTCCACATCGAGCAGCACGCTCTCGGTGGACTGGTCCGGATCGATACCGCTGCGCAGCACCCGGTTCCACGAGGCGCCGATCTCGGCCCGCGGGGTGACCACCGGCCGGTCGCCGAGGAGCGTGGCCTCCCTGGCCCGGTGGACCGCGCGGGCGGCCCGGGCGGACTGCGGGACAGCCGGTCGCGTCACCCCGGAGGCGCTTGTCTCCACTCTCGTTTCCCCCCACAGTCCAGGGCCGGCTAGACGATCCACGGGACCATCCTGCCGCTGCGAGGGGCCCGGCACCGCGCACTCCGCACAATGGTTGCAACCCTTTGCAACTCTGGCGAGAGAGTGCAGGTCCGTACGAGAGTGGTTGAACACCGTGCGGCGGAGCCCGTGCCCCACTGTTCGGTGTGCACAGCATGGAGGGTGGTGCCGTGTCGGCGCAGCACCACCCTCCGTTGCTGTACTCCCGACTCCCGCGGGCGACCGGCTAGGGAGCGACGGGCCGCGCCCGTTCGACGATCGATGCCAGATCGAGGCTGTGCGGCAGGGTGCCGAAGGCCGAGCCCCGGTCCCCGCCCAGCCGTGACGCGCAGAACGCGTCGGCCACCTCCGGCGGTGCCCACCGCACCAGCAGCGAACCCTGGAGCACCAGCGCCATCCGCTCGGCCAGCCGGCGGGCCCGCGCCTCGATCCCGTCCAGATCGGCGAGCTCCGTCAGCATGTCCTTGATCGCCCCGTCCAGCCGGTGATCGGCCCCACGCGCCCTGCCGACCTCCTGGAGAAGCGCGTTCAGCGCCACCGGCTCACGCTGGAGCACCCGCAGCACGTCCAGCGCCTGCACATTCCCCGCGCCCTCCCAGATGGAGTTGAGCGGCGCCTCGCGCAACAGTCTGGGCATCCCGGACTCCTCGACGTAACCGTTGCCGCCGAGACACTCCAGTGCTTCGCCCACCATCGGTGTGCACCGCTTGGTCACCCAGTACTTCGCCACGGGCACCGCGAGCCGCAGGAAGGCCCGCTCGCTCTCCGACCCGTCGTCGTACGCCGCCGCCAGCCGCATCGCCAGTACCGTCGCGGCCTCCGACTCCAGCGCCAGATCGGCCAGCACATTGCGCATCAGCGGCTTCTCGACCAGCACCCCGCCGAACGCGCTGCGGTACGTGCAGTGGTGGATCGCCTGCGCCACCGCCTGCCGCATCAGCGCCGCCGAACCGACCACACAGTCCAGCCGGGTCGCCGCCACCATCCCCATGATGGTGCGTACCCCGCTGCCCTCCTCGCCGACCCGGCGCGCCCACGTACCGTCGAACTCGACCTCGGCCGACGCGTTCGACCGGTTTCCCAGCTTGTCCTTGAGCCGCTGGATCGCGAACGTGTTGCGGGTGCCGTCGGGCAGCACCCGGGGCAGCAGGAAACACGTCAGGCCGCCGGGCGCCTGCGCCAGCACCAGGAAGCCGTCGGACATCGGCGCCGAGCAGAACCACTTGTGCCCGGTGAGCAGATACTCGCCCGCCGCGGTCAGCGGCTCGGCGCGGGTCGTGTTCGACCGGACGTCCGTGCCGCCCTGCTTCTCCGTCATCCCCATCCCGAGGAGCGCACCGGCCTTCTGTGCGGCCGGCCGCAGCTCCCGCTCGTACACCGTCGAGGTGAGCAGCGGCTCCCACTCGGCGGCCAGGGCCGGATCGGTGCGCAGCGCGGGCACCGCCGCGTGCGTCATCGACAGCGGGCAGCCGTGCCCCGCCTCGGCCTGCGTCCACACGAGGAAGCCGGCCGCCCGCCGTACGTGGCCGCCGGGCCGGTTCCAGGCGGTGGTCAGGCCCGCGGAGACCGCGTGGCCGAGCAGCCGGTGCCAGGCCGGATGGAACTCGACCTCGTCGATGCGATGGCCGTACCGGTCGTGGGAACGCAGCACCGGCGGATTCCCGTTCGCCTGCGCACCCCACTCCTGCACCTGTGCGGAGCCCGCGGAGCGGCCGAGTTCACCGAGTTCGCCCCGGACTTCGGCCAGGAGCCCGGGGGGCGTGTGCCGTTGCACGGCCTCGGTGAGCGCCCGGTCGGCGGCGAAGACGTCGTAGCCGGTCAGCGGCGGGACCTGGTTGGACACGGTGTGGGTGGTGGCTGC
Organism: Streptomyces sp. NPDC006510; assembly: GCF_040611955.1. Taxonomy (NCBI): domain Bacteria; kingdom Bacillati; phylum Actinomycetota; class Actinomycetes; order Kitasatosporales; family Streptomycetaceae; genus Streptomyces; species Streptomyces sp. NPDC006510. Next base: position 31,740 of record NZ_JBEXPH010000085.1, read on the forward strand.
CATGCGGATACGGTAAGGACGTGCAGGCAGCAAATGAAACACCCGAGCGGCCATCGGGTCGGCTCCACCGGGCCCGAGTCCTCTACCGCAACGTATCCAAGCGGCAGATGGCCTGGCAGTTGCTCAAGGACACCGTCAACTCGTGCATGGAGTACCGCATTCTCGGGCTCGCCGCCGAGGCGGCGTTCTTCACCCTGCTGTCCCTGCCGCCCCTGCTCCTCGGCCTGATCGGACTGCTGGGATACGTCGACGAGTGGACCAGCACCACCACGGTCGCCTCCATCGAGCGCAACATCCTCAACGCCGCGCAGACCGTGCTCAGCGAGCGGGGCGTCAACGACTTCGCCAAACCGCTCCTGGCGGACGTCACCACCGGCGCCCGGCCCGATGTCATCTCGATCGGCTTCGCGATCGCGCTCTGGTCCGGCTCCCGCGCGGTCAATGTCTTCATCGACACGATCACCGTGATGTACGGCCTCGACGGCCAGCGCGGCATCGTCAAGACGCGCCTGCTCTCCTTCCTGCTGTACGTCGTCGCGCTGCTGCTCGGCTCCGTCGTGCTGCCGCTGCTCGTCGTCGGCCCCGACCGGGTCGTGGAGTTCGTCCCGTGGGGCACCGAGCTCATAAGCGTCCTGTACTGGCCGCTGGTGATCCTGCTGTCGATCGCGTTCCTGACGACGCTCTACCACGTGTCCGTACCGGTCCGTTCGCCGTGGATCGAGGACATGCCGGGTGCGCTGGTGGCGCTCGCGATGTGGGTGCTCGGCAGCTTCCTGCTGCGGATCTACCTCACCAGTACGGTCGAGGGGCCCACGATCTACGGCTCGTTGGCCGCCCCGATCGCCGTCCTGTTGTGGATCGGCATCTCCGCGTTCGCGGTGCTGGTGGGAGCGGCGGTGAACGCGGCCATCGACCGGGTGTGGCCCTCACTGGCGACGGCCGCCGCCCGCGCGGCGAACGACCGGGTACGCGCGGCCCAGGCAGCGGAGTTCGTCGCCCGGACGCGGGCGGGGAACCAGGGGGACGAGGACTGGGACGACGACGACGAGGACGACGACGTCGGCAGCCCCTACATGCCGTCCGAGTTCCCGGAGCGCTGGTCGAAGTTCCTGCCGCCGGACGACGTGAAGTCCAGGCTGCAGCCGAGCCGCGACAAGGAGCCGGAGAAGCCGGAGAAGCCGGAGAAGCCGGAGAAGCCGGAGAAGCCGGACACCGCGTCCGACGACTGAGCGTTCCCTAAGGGGCGGGCGCGGGTGCCGGAACGGCCGGCGCTGCCGGAACCGCCGGTGTCGCACCGGGGGACCAGGACAGCTTGACCGTCAGATGGCCCTCGACCGCGCTCTTCGCGATCACGGCTCCGGCCTCCGCCGTGATCTTCACCCCGAATTCGAGCTCCACCCCGTCCGGTTTCAGGGCGCCGTCCCGGAACACCGCGAGGGCGGACTCGGCCGCCGACCGGATTCCCGTGAGTGCGCTGTCGAACGTACGCCCGGCTCTGGCCAGGGTGTTGTCGTCGCCCAGCGCGACCAGCTGCGCGCCCTGCGTGTGACGGTCGACCTCGACCGTCACCGTCGCACCGCTGTCGGTGGTGAACTCCATCAGTGCCGTCATGACCGTCCCCGGGAAGCCGATTCCGTTCGCCGACGAGATTAGCGTGTGGGGCATGGGCGACAGGTACGAAGAGCGGACGTCGCGGTTCGACGGTGCGATGGTGTGGACGCTGAACGTGCCGGAGGGCTCGGTCCATCCGGTGCTGCCCGACGGGTGCATGGACCTGCTCTGGATCGACGGACGGCTGCTCGTCGCGGGCCCCGACACCCGTGCCGCAATGTCGTCCGCCCCGACCGGCGGGCAGTGCACCGGCATCCGCTTCGCACCCGGCACGGCCCCCGCGCTGCTCGGTGTGCCGGCGCACGAGCTGCGCGACCGCCGCGTCGAGCTCGTGGACCTGTGGCCCGGAGACCGGGTCCGGGTACTCACCGAGCGGCTCGCCGAAGCCCCGGACCCGGCCGCCGCGCTGGAGGCCGTCGCGCTGCGCCGGGCGGCCGACACCACACCGCCGGACCCGCTGATGCGGTACGTCGCGGAGCGGCTCGGCGCCGGGCGGTCCGTCGCGGACACCGCGCACCGGGCCGGTCTCGGCGCCCGCCAACTGCACCGCCGTTCGCTCGCGGCCTTCGGCTACGGGCCCAAGACGCTCGCCCGGGTCCTGCGGCTGCAGCGGGCGCTCGCCCTCGCACGGTCCGGTACGCCGTACGCCGAGGCGGCGGTCGAGGCCGGCTGCACCGACCAGGCTCATCTCGCCCGGGAGATGCGCGACCTGGCCGGGACCACTCTGACCGCCTACCTCGGCCGGTAGGCACTCCCGCCGGGCCCCCGGTCTCAGCCGTTGGCGGCGAACAACGACACCGCGCAGCCGTCCGGGTCGAGGACCGTCGCGTAACGCTGCCCCCACACCGCGTCCCACGGCTTCAGATGTCCGCGGTATCCCGCGCCGGTCAGGTCGTCGTACACCGCGTCCACCTCCGCCGGGCTGTCGCACAGGAAGGCCAGCGAGAGACGGTCCCCGCCGACCGGCGGGGTCCATCCGGGATCGAACGAGCGGATGACGTCCTCGGTGTCCCACAGCAGTCGCTGCCCGCCCGGGAGCGTCACTTCGACATGGGGTGCGGATTCCGCTCCGGCGGGGATGTCGAGACCGAGCCGGCGGTAGAAGGTGAGCGATGCGGCCAGATCCGCCGTGACGATGCCGATCGCGTCCATTCGTGGAGTCATGCCCCGACCGTATGCCGGGCCCCGGCGGGGGTCTTGTACGAAACGGACATCGGCCCGGCGAGGACGGCGCGTGCGGGGGTGCCGCATGCGGTCGGCGGCACCCCCCGCCGCACGCTGCTACGAGGCCCCGGCGCCCGCCGTGCAGTCGGCGGGTGACGTGCCCGGGTCCGTCAGCGCGAGACCGAGCTGGGCGCGTTCGGTGAGCCAGCGGCTCGGGCGATGGCGCGGATCGCCCGTCGTACGGTGCAGCGCCCGGTGCAGCTCCAGCATCCGGTCCGCGCCGATCCGGTCTCCCCAGGCCAGCGGGCCGACGGGGTAGCCGAGTCCGGCGGTGACGGCCAGGTCGATATCGGCGGGGGCGGCGATGGAGCGCTCCGCGATCCCCGCCGCGACCGACACGATCGAGGCGAGCAGCCGCTGGGCGACCGAGCCCGCGGTGTCCCGCACCACCGAGACCGCCCAGGGCTCCTCGCCCTCCG
>NZ_JBEXPH010000086.1:0-34788 GCF_040611955.1 Streptomyces sp. NPDC006510
CGGCCGCCTCACCGCCATCCGAGCGTAGGCCGATCAGCCCACCGAAGAACCTGTAGGCCAAACAGACGAACCACACCTGATTCCTGATAGACCCCTAAAGCCTCATTTCTGCTCACTGGTCAGGAACGGTGCCATGCGTGGGCCAGGGCTACGGCCAGGGCGCGGAAGATTTTGACCTCGGAATTGGTGTCGTCGGTGCGGATGGCGAGGTGGGTGCTGTCCCACGGGGCGTCGAAGGACGGGCACGAATACCGCCCCCGGCCAGGCGTAGTAGCGCGCGAAGGACTTCAGCCCCGAGCTTGCCGCCCGGCCGGTGACCACGTGAGTGAGTACCTCTTGCGGGGTCACCGCGAAGTCTGTGCTGCGGAGGTGTGCCTCCCTGCCGAAGTACAGATATTCGGCGAAGACGTGTGGAGTGTGCCGGGGCACGCGGAAGAAAGGTAGTGAGGCGATGTCCTGGATCCGGAGACCTGTGCTGTGTGCGTCGGCGAGCGGCGACGCTTGAGACACCGCGACGATGCGCTGTTCGGTAATCATGTTGTCGCAGGTGATCCGCTCATCGTCGGGGGCGGGGCGTACGAAGGCGATGTCCACGTGGTGCTCGACGAGTGCGCTGACGTGCTCGGTGAAGTCCAGCTGGAGCGGCTCGACGAGGACATCGGGGCGGGCGCGGCGGTAGGCGTTGATGGCGGCGGGGGTGAGCTCGGCCGAGCCATGGCCCATGATGCCGACCCGCAGGGGGCGAGGGGCTGTCGGTTCGTGCCGGGCGGCCTCGGCCACGTCATCCAGGGCGGCATTGGCTGCGGCGAGCAGGGTGCGAGCATGACGGGCCAGCCTCTTCCCGGCGGGAGTGGGCGTGACGGGTGGCGGTGCAGCAGGCGGGTGCCGAGTTCGTTCTCCGGCCGCCGCACATGCTGGGTGACGGCCGGCGGAGGCAGGAACAGCCGCGCAGCGGCTCGCCCGAAGTGGCCTTCCTCGACCACCGCCAGGAACGAGGACAGCACACGAAGATCCATGCCTGCCGGCATAAAGACTCTCCTGCGCTGCGCTCGTCCTGCTCCACCGCAGCACGACGGACGGCAGGACCGGGACATGATCCGACACCACATCTCTCCTGCGAGCTCACATCGACGACGACCCTGAGCCCCTGATCGCGCCGCTGACCAACGCGTGGAGCTGTGCAGCCGTGTGGTCGAGGGGGTCCGTGTTGCGCTTGGCCCGGCACATGGCCACCGCACCCTCGATGGCGGCGACGACCAGCGTCGCGATCTGCGCGGCTTGTTCGGCTTCCACTCCGTGGTTGCGCAAGGAGGTGGCGAGCAGGCCCGCCCATGTGTCGAGGACCTCCGCCGCGGCCTCCAGGGCGGGCGGGATCTCGTCGGCCCGGGGTTCCTCGATGGCGACCGCCAGGACGGGGCAGCCTGCGTGGAAGTCGCTCTCGACCAGGATCGTCCGGTACACGTCGACGAACGCCATGAGTCCCGCGTCCGGGCCTGTGCCGGATTCCCCCCGGAACGCGCGGACCGCCCACTCGCCTGCGTACCGGACTGCTTCCGTGGCCAGCTGCTGCTTGCCCCCGGGGAAGAAGTGGTACGTCGAGCCGAGTGGCGTCCCGGCGTGTTCGGCCATCTTCCGGATACTCATCGCGCTCAGCCCGCGCCGGCTGATCATGTCGGCGGCACCGGCCACGATCCGCTCGCGCGACGACGTACCGCTCTCCGTCATCCCACACACCCTTCCTTGCGCATAACAACTGTCATATCGTAGCGTGATCCCGATATAACGATTGCTATACGCCTCTGGCGTTACCGAAGGAGCCACCATGCCGATGATCCGGCTTACTGTCCCGTCAGGGGCCCTCACCGAGGTGGGGCGCGCCACCGTCCAGCGTGACCTGGCCGCTGTCGTCCTGCGCTGGGAGGGCATGCCCGACACCGCGTTCTTCCGCTCCCTGACCTGGAGCTATCTCGTCGAGTTGCCCGAGAACGCGCAGGTCACGGCGGAGGACGACACCCCGCGCTTCCTCGCGGACATCACCGTGCCCGGGGGCGCCCTCTCGGAAAGCCGCCGGGCCGGCCTGGTGGAGGAGGTCACGAAGACCGTTCTGGCGGCCGCCGGGCTGCCGCCGCAAGAGGCGCTGCGGGTGTGGGTGCTGATCCATGAACAGCCCGACGGCACCTGGGGCGCGGGCGGCTCGGTCGTCCGCTACGCCGACCTTGCCGCCCTGGCCCAGAAGGAACGTGCGGGCGTGACGGAAGCCCGGGGCTAGGCGGGGGGCTAGGCGTTCTTTCGGGAGGTTGTGGACGGGTGATGCATGTCGGCTGAGGGATCTTGAACGGGTGAGGGCCTTCCGGTTCAGTGTGGATTGCGACGTCTACACCAACCGAAAGGCCCTCGTGCCCACCGTAATGCACCCCTGCTGCCGATGCTCACGATCCGTCCGCCTTGGAGTAGCGGCCGGTGAACTGCTTGCCGTTGTCCGTCAGCGTCTCCGAGGGGACCCCGTAGCGGCGCATCGCCTCGATGAACGCTTTTGGCCCGTACGTGGGCGGAGTCCAGGACCACGCGGGTCAGGTCGAGCAGGCCGCACTCGTCGATACGGTCGAGCACCGCCTCGTGCAGCCGGCCCCGACACCGGCCCTGGACCAGATGACGAAGCGCCGGTGGGCAGTGGACTTCGAGACCCCCGAAACATGGCGGCAGAGCCCGCCAGGCGCACCCCTTCTTGCCGTTGAGGTACACCGGTCAGGATTCAGCCGCCGCCGACACATCGTGGGGCGGGTGTTTCATTCCGCTGGTGAGGCTGGTTTCTCGGTGGTCGTCCTCGCGATGGGCGTGGCCTGCGGGTGGGGTGTGACGGATGCGGTGTCTGCTGCCGCGTCGCTGGACGCGGTCATCTTGAGGAGGGGGAGTGCGGCGATGAGTGTTCCGGCGGTGAGGAGGATGCTCAGGACGCCGACGCCCATGTTGTCCATGATCGCGCCGACGGCCAGGGGGCCGATGCCTGCGCCGAGTGCTCCGGCGCCGCTGAGGGCAGCCACCCACCGTCCGGTGGAGTCGATGACCGAGGCGGCGGCGAGTATCTGTACCAGGACGGCCAGCCAGCACGTCTGCCAGACGACGGCGGTGGCGATGAACAGGGTGGGGCTGTGGGTGACGATGAGGAGTCCCGTGCTGAACGCTTCGACGACGACGAACCCGGTCATCGAGCGCAGGCGGCCGAAACGCTTGACGGCGAGCGGTCCGGCTATGGCTCCGGCGAGTGCGACGACGCTGGAGATGGCCAGGACGGCGGAGAGCGCAGAGGCAGACATGCCGGTGTGGCCGCGCCCCAGGAAGGAGGCGTAGGACCAGACTCCCTGCGTGACGGCCATCAGGGGGCCCGCGCCGACCAGCAGCACAGCTGAGGGACGGGCCGACTGGGAGGCTGCGCTGGGGGCGGTCGCGGAAGGACTGCTCGCCGGGCCCGGGCCGTCGGGGAGGTGGCCCACCAGGAACCAGCCAGGCAAGCAACACACGGCCAGCAGGAAGAAGCCGGTTCCCCCGCCTGCGGACTCGTTGACGGCGGGGACGGCGAGGAGCAGCAGGGCACTCGTGAACAGCGCGCCGGTGATGGTGATCGAGGAGGTCTTGTCGGCGTCGTCGCCGGCGCCGGCCATGGCGGCGGTGGAGGCGGCGTAGACGGCTCCGAGTCCGGCGCCGAGCAGCAGGCTGGCCGCGATCAGCGTCAGGATGTCGAAGGCGATGGCGGCGCCGATGAATCCCGCGGCGGCCAGGGCCAGCCCGCCTCGGGCCATCCGGACGCGTCCGGGGCGGGCGGCGCGGTTGGCGAGCAGGAGGGTGGCGATCGCGACCGCCATCAGCTGGCTGGCGGCGACGAGTCCGGCGCTGGTGCTGGACAGGTCGAAGCGGTCGGCGAAGTCGTCCACGAAGACGGGCATCACGTTACTGCCGCTGCTGCCGAGCGCGACTCCGGCGATCAGGGCAGCAGCGACGGCGAACGTCAGCGCGGGGCCGCTGTTCGTTTTCACCGAATGCCTCTTGCACGGAGGGTCGCCCGGCAGGCGGGCGCGGGAGCGGGAGGGAAGAGGAGCATCGTCAGAGACCTCGGAACTGGTAGGCGGTCGGGTGCCGTGGCGGCAAAGGGAGCCTCCGGGCAGAGAGGGGATTCTCGACCCGGACGCGTTTGGCGGCGCAGGCCGGCGGCTGGCGGCCAGCCGCCGGCCTGACGTCTTCACGATCGAGGTGGTGAAGCGGTGCTCGTCGCCGTCGCGGCCAGGTCACCGGGTGATGGCGGCTCGGCACCGGGGCGTCGGTGGTCCCCGGGCCTGGGCGGTCAGGCATTGACCTTCCGCAGCAGACGGGTCGGGAGCCCGGCCAGCAGGTATTCGACGACGGCCCAGGGCACTCGGGGCACTGTCGCGTGGACGGCGCCGGACTCGATACGGTCCATGATCTTGCGGGCGTTCGTGTGGGTGTCGATGAGGAACGGTCGTTTGTCGCCCAGGGCTTCGTTGATCGGGGTGTCGATGTAGCCGGGGGCGACCGTGGTCACGGCGAGGTTGCTGTTCCACAGCTCGCCTCGGAGCGACTGAAGGTACCTCGTGAGCCCTGCCTTGGAGGCGCAGTACGGCGTCCCGCCTGGCAGGTCCGCCGTGGCCACGACGGAGGTGAAGCCCACCACCTGCCCGCCGACCTTGCTGCGGAAGTGTGCGACGGCCGCGTCGATGGTCGCCATCGCACCCAGCAGATTGACGTCGACCACCGCGCGGTGCGCCTCGAAGTGGCCCTCCCTGATGTTGCCCCCTACGTCGACCCCCGCGTTGGCGATGACCGTTGCGAGTCCGTCGAATTGCCGGGCCGCGTCGTCGACCGTCCGTGTCACGGCCTTGTGCTCGGTCACGTCGAGGGCGGCCACGGTCACCGAACGCTGCGGGAACGCGGCGGTGAACTGTGCCCGCAGTTCTTCCAGGAGTTCGATTCTGCGCGCGGTGAGGTACACGTCGTAGCCGCGGGCGCACAGCTCGGCTGCCAGCGCCTTGCCGATGCCCGAGCTGGCACCGGTCAGGAACGCGGTTCTCGCGGGCAGCGGGGGCAGGCCCGGGTCGACGAAGGGCAGCTTCCCGAGCAGGCGGCGCGCGGTGGGCAGCTCAGTGCCGCTCATCGGTCACAGTTCCTGTGATCCGCGAGCGCCTTCACCGTGCGTCCGCCCGGGCGGGCCTGCAGCACAGCTCTTCTTGGATGGCTGTCATGCGCTGTCCTTCGTGGAGTTCGGGAGGGGGTCCAACGACCCCGTCGTCATCATGACCACTCACCCAAAGTGTGTCAACGGTGGTGACACCCACGCTGACACCAGAGTTAGCACCAGTGTTGACACCGATGGATCGGCGAGCCAGGGTGAGGGTGCCGAAGCTCGGCATGTCCATGCGATGAAAGGGCTTTAGTAATGCGCATTGAAGCGGGTGGGTGGCTGCTGGGAGCCGCCGCAGCGGGCGCCGGGGCCGTGTGGCTGTGGCGCCACCAGGGCGAGGTGATGACCGGCCGCCCGGTCAATGAGTGGACGTTCACTCACATGAATCTCCTCATGCCCACCGAAGACGTCCGCCGCAGCGGGGATGTGTTCCCCCTGCCCCGGCGACCGCGCCCCCTGGAAGCGACCTACGGCTTCGAGGGGCGGGAGCGGAGCCTTGCCGAACTGCACACTCGAACGAACACCACCTCCTTCGTCGTGCTGCATGGCGGCGAGATCGTCCACGAGTCGTATCCGGGGTGCTTCGCCGGGGACGACGTACGGTTCCAGATGTTCTCGATATCCAAATCGGTGACGTCGATGCTGATCGGGATCGCCCTCGACGAGGGGGCGATCAAGGATGTGACCGAGCCGGTGACGGCGTACTGCAGGGGGCTGGCGGGCTCCGCCTTCGAGGGCGTGACCATCGAGCATCTGCTCGACATGAGCAGCGGCGTGGGTGACCTGGTGGAGGACTACACCGTCGGGGAGAGTCTGATCAGCCGGTTCACCAAGGCCACTACAGGGGGCGGTTCGCTGCACGAGGTCGTGTCCTCAGCCGAGCGTTCGACCGAGGCCGGCACGCAGTTCGCCTACTCGACGATCGACACCCAGGTCCTGGGATGGGTGCTGGAGTCCGCCATCGGCCGCTCCCTCGCGCAGTACGCCGCGGAGCGCCTCTGGAGCCGCATCGGCGCCGAGCACGACGCGTACTACTGGCTCACCCGCAAGCATCCGCGTACCGCGATCGCCGGCGGCTCACTCAATGCCACCGCCCGCGACATGGCCCGGCTGGGACTGCTGATGTCCCGTGGCGGAGAGCTGAACGGGCAGCGCATCCTGCCCGAGGAATGGGTGACGCGCAGCCGGGGCCGCGGGGTGCCGCACCTGGAGGTCGGCGCGCTGGGCCCCAGCGGCTACCCGCATTACGGGTACAGCAACAAGTGGTGGACACTCGGCGGCGAGCGACGTCCGTTCACCGCGGTGGGGATCCACGGCCAGTACCTGTATGTGGACCCGGACGCCGACGTGGTGATCGTCAAGACCAGCGCCTGGCCGACGGCGGACGACCCCTCACGTGACGCGGAGTCCATCACGGCACTGCGGGCGGTGGCCGACCACCTGCAGGAGAACCACCGTTGACAACGCCGTCGATAAGATGACAGCCATGACACGCGCGAAGACCAAATCGGCAGAAGCCACTCCTGCGGGGCGGACACGGCGTTCGGCATCCTTCCTCACCCCGGATCTGATCCTGGACACCGCAATGGCCGTGATCGAGAGGGACGGTCCGCAGGCGCTCACCTTCCGTCGGCTGGGCACTGATCTGGGCGCCGACCACACAGCCGTCCTGCGGCACTTCCGCGGCAAGGACGACCTGCTGCTCGGCCTGGCCGCCCGGCTGGTCAGCGACGCCCTGCACGACTTCGCACCGTCGGAAAGCTGGCGCGAAACCCTCGCGTCGCTCGCCCGACGGATCCGTGCCGCATGCCTGCATCACCCGGGCGTGGCCGTCCTGGTCGCGACCCGCACCTCGCGGCGCGAGCCGGAGTTCCAGAGCGCCGACGTGGTCATCGGCGCCCTGCTTCAGGCCGGCCTCCAGGGACGCGAAGCGGCCTCGTACTACCGAGTCCTGGCCGAAATGGCACTCGCCGCCAGCGCCTTCGAGGCTTCCTTCAACATGCTGGACAAGGCCGCTCAGGAAGGCGACCGGCTGGCCTGGCGCCGCGAGTACCTGACGGCCTCGCCACAGCGGTACCCGAACCTGGCACAGGTCGCCCCCTATCTCGCGGAAATCGACGAAGAAGACCAGTTCGAGACCGCGATCGGCCTGCTCCTCGACGCCGTGGAACTCCGCGCGCAGCGCGCCCGCGGGCAAGGAAGCGAACACACGGAGAACTGACGCCTCGTCGGGCAACAGCCCAATTGGCGAAGCCGCGCAACCCCGGCGGAGTCCCTGCCGGTCTGGGGGGACGTGGCCGCCATCGACCTCGACTTCGCCAAGTGGACGGGCGAGGGGGCAGCGGGCAGGCGCGGGGGCGCATCCGGCTGAGGCGGGCAGCCCTGGTACCGGACCGGGGGTGGCCCGAGGGCTACGTGACTCCGGGCGACGATCTACCCAGCGACGCGAGTCGCCTGCTGTCGCAAGCGATACGGCGTGACGATGCCCCGCAGGCCACTGTCATACCCGACCGGGAGGCGATCGAGCGGGTACTCGGCAGTCCGCGGCTTGTCCGTGCCCTGGTGCCCGGCTGGTCCTCGACCCCTTCGATGCCGCCGACCACGCCCGCGCGGCCCTGGCCATACACCACCCGGCAGCCCGGCCGGATCACCGGGCACCCCACGCCCGGCACCGATGCCCTGCACCGCGACGTATTCGGTGACATGCTCTTCCCGCTCCAAGTCGTCATCGGCCTCGACGTCCCCAGCACCGACTGCACCGGCGGCGAGTTCCTGATGATCGAATAACGCGCACAGTCACGTGGATCGGCCACCACTCTGCTCCAGGGCCACGGGCTGGTATTCGCCACCCGTGACCGGTCGGTCACTACCAGGCGCGGCTGGTCGAAGGTGCCCATGCGGCACGGCGTCAGTACCGGTCCGCTCCGGCCGGCGCCGCACCCTCGGTCTCGCCTTCCACGACGCCCGATGAAGGACGCTCATGGACGACGCCCGGCGAGCGGCGCGTCGGTGCGGGCGGCGGTCAGCGCGGCGTCCGGTACCGGCGCGAGCGGGCTCGTGGCGTAGGCGTCGCGGACCGTGCAGGCCCGCAGATAGGCAGCGACCACGGTCGTCGCACGCGTTCTCCAGCCCCGTGAGGTGCCATCCGTACTCCGCATCAGAGCGAGCCCTCCGCGTGCCGGACAGCGGCCTCGGCCAGTCCTCTGATCAGAGGGTGGGGCCGGGTGCCGTCGCCGTGCAGTTCGGGCTGGAAGAGGGTGGCGAGGAAGAAGGGGTGCGCCGGCAGTTCTGCGATCCGGACCTCGCCCGCGTCGTCGATGCCGGGGAAGCGCAGCCCATGCGAGCGCAGCAGGTCGAGGTGGTGCGGATTGGGGCCGTAATTGCAGTAGTAGCGCTCCATCGTGCGCCCGGCGCCCAGGAGGCGGGCGGCCCGCGAGCCGCCGGCGAGCTCGATCGCACCCTCGTGGCCGACCAGCGAGCAGGCGAGCGGTACGACCACCGCGTCCTCGGCGGCCGTCAGTGGCGCGTTCTCTGCGTGACCGGCGTCCGCCAGGCCGCACACATTGCGGGCGTACTCCAGCAGGGCATGCTGGAAGCCCCCGCAGGTGCCCAGAAAGGGAATGTCTTCCTCGCGGGCGGTACGGATGGCCGCGAGCGCCCCCGCCTCACTGCGGTATGGGCTGCCGGGCAGCACCCAGACCGCGTCGAACCCCTCGACGCCCTCCGTTGCTTCCTGCGTGGGGATCCAGTAGGCATCGAGGTCCAGGCCGTCGCGGTTGCGCAGGGAGTCCAGCAGAACGGGGACGCGGGTATGGGAGCGGACGGCCGGATCCCGGTCGCCGACCAGGGCGATACGTGCGGTGTGGGTCATGCACCCATCGAAACGCAGCTTCCGCATCACGTCCAACGATGATCGTTGCATCCAGTATCAGCAATACTGATGCTCATGGATCCGCATCTGCTGCGTACCTTCGTCGCTGTCGTCGAACACCGCTCCTTCTCCGCCGCCGCCCAGGCACTGGGCTACACCCAGTCCGCCGTGTCGCAGCACATCGCCGCCCTGGAGAACGACCTCGGCACCCGGCTCGTGGAGCGCCGCCCCGTAGGGCCAACAGCGGCGGGCGAACGGCTCATGGAACACGCCTCCCCGCTGCTGCTCCGCATCGACGCGGCCCGTGCCGATGTAGCCCGGGTCGGGCGGACGCACCCCACCAGGCTGGCCCTGGTCTGCTGTCCCGCGGCCCTCACGCCCTCCGTCGCCGGGGACCTGGCCCGTCTGGGCGCCGGTACACCGGGCCTCGCGGTGGACGTCCAGGTGCTCGGGCGGGCAGCGGTGGCGCAGGCGGTGCTCACCGGCGCCGCGGACCTGGGTCTGATCGACGGCGCGGCAGCCCCCAGCGACCCGCTGCCGGTGCCCGACGCGGGGCCGATGACCGGCCTGGCCGTGGCCGAGCAGCCCCTCGCCGTCCTCTTCCCCGCCGGCCACCCGCTGGCAGGCCGGGGCTCCCTGCGCCTCTTCGACCTCGCCGACGCCCACTGGATCGACGCCCCCGACACCGCTGTTCCCCTCGATCAGCTGCGCGCCGCCGCCAACACCGACGGGTTCCGCCCGCACCTCACGTACGGCGGAACCGATGTGTACGGCCTCGGGAGGCTCGTCGCCGCAGGTCACGGACTGGCGGCCCTGCCCCTCTCCCTCGCCGCCGCACTGCCGGGCACGGCCGGCATCCGGCTCTCCGCGCCCCGCCTGGTCCACCGCACCGAGGTGCTCCATCCCCGGGCCCCGGCGGCCGTCGCGCAGGAGTTCATCACCGGGCTCACCGGCTGACCCCGAGCAGGCGACGGCACCGGCGGCCGGGCCCGGGGCGGCGGGGTCAGCGGGTGCGGTCGACGAGGTACGGGAGCAGCGCGAGGATTTCGCCGAGCGCGGCCGGGGCGAGCGGAACGCTCTCCAGGCTGCGCCGGGCGCTGTCCAGCTGCAGGTGGGCCTCGGCCAGGGTGGCGGAGCGTCCGCCGGCCTCCTCGACGAGCTCGGCCGAAGTCGGGTACGGGGCAGGCCGCCCGGAACAGCGACCTTCCACTGCCATCGCGCACCGCCGTCTCCCGGCCTCGCCTGAGCCTGACGCACCAGGCCCGGCAGACCCGACCCCACCTCATTCCGGCACTGTCATTCGAAGGAGAAGCCGACCGTGGCTGACCACACCGACCGCACCCCGCACGTCCCCGGCCCGCGCCACGAGAGCCCGGACGCCAACCACGACCAGGCCCTCACCTCCGCACAGCCCGCGCCCGGGAAACGGCAAGGTCTGGGAACAGCGCGCCGCCGCTGAAGGGTTCATCGCCAACCGCACACTGCTCCTCACGCTGATCGACGAGGCGCAGAACGCGGGGATCGACGTACGGCTCCACAGCCTGCCGGACACATGAGGCAGCAACGCCATCACCGTCACCACCCAGGACGGCGAGCCGAACACGCAATTCGGCACAGCCCTGAGCACCGACGACCTGCACTTCATGTGGCGCGGCTGCGCCCCGGAGGCGGTCGACGCGATCACCGAGGCCTGCTACTGACGGTCACGGATCGCGAGTACGGCCCGCACACGCGGCTGTGGGAGGTCCTGGAGAAGGTCGCCTCCCGGCCCGCCCCGGTGGACCATACGGCCGCGCTCCTGGCCCCGAGGTCGCCTAGCCCGGCGCTGCTGCGGGCGTCGCGGTCGACCGAGCCTCGTCCGCTGATGGCGCACGAACTGGCGGGCCGGGAGGCGTGCTGGCGGTGCGGTGAGCCCCCCGGGGGAGGGCACGCACGCCTGGGACGACTGCGGTGCCTTCCAGCTGCTGTCCATCCACGCCTTCAAGTGCGCGGCAGGCACGGCTGGACGAACAGCACGGATGGGGGCTGACGTCTGACCCGTCGCCCTGTCCGGTCAGCACCGCACAGACCGCCGCCCCGACCGATTGGACCCTGTTGGCGAATTCAGATGTTGAGCCCGGTGCGAGCGGAAGCTCGCACCGGGCTCTCCTGTGCAGGCCAGTGCTGAGGTGCGAGGATGCGGAAGTGGTGACGGAAGCAGAGTGGGAGCGAGTTCAAGGTGAGCTGCGCTTCGGTCACGTCTTCACGGGCACTGTTGTCCGAGTGCCCAGGCCCGGGGCGATCGGTGTCTTCGTGGACATTGGCCTCAGTGTCGGAGGGTTCGTCGACGTCGTGCTTCTGCCTCGTCGGCGAAGCGAGGACTGGCCTGCCGAGGGAACAGTGACCGACTTCGAGGTCTGGTGGGTGCACAGCGATCACCAGCAGATACGGCTGAAGCCCTCTGACCCGCAGTACCTGTGCGAGGACTTCGCCGACTTCGTTGCCCGATTCAGGCCCAGTTGGCCATCCGACATCGGCAAAGCCGTAAGGGGTCCGCGGCCATCAACTCCGTAGGTGTTGACCTCGCTCTGTTGAAGAGCCACAAAGTGTCCCCACCGGGAAGGCGGCCCGCGCCACCCGCAGGGTCTCAGCGGGAACGTCTTCCGGCTCCGCCAGTTGCATCGACATCGGCTGGAAGATCCGTCACACGGCGCCCACTTCGACGGCCCGCGGCTGGACATCTTCGACGCCGAGCACGGGACGCTGCCGACGCAGTACTGGCCGGCCGGATCAACGTCGACCCGTACTCGGAGGACCCGCGGCGCAACGTTCCGCACATCCACCTGGAGCCGTTCCAGGACGAGGTAATGGAGTGCCTCGACCCGCAGGAGTTCGACGCGGTGATCGCCCAGGTGCGGGCGCACTGCGAACGGCTCGACGAAGTGCACACCCAGCTGGTGATGGCGAGGGCCGAGTACCGCTGAGAGCTTGCATGGTGAAGCCCCAGTCCTCCGGCTGGGGCTTCACCATGTCCCCCAGATGCGGCGGGTGGGCTGCTGCGCGACGGTGGAAGGAGCACTGACCTCACTCCCCTTTGGAGAGCCATGATCGTCAAGATGCTGCACAAAAAGGGCCTGAAGTCCGAGCACGCTTACTGCGCCGGCTTCCTCGCGATCGGCTTTTCCGTCGCCTCGTGGTTCGGGTCGATAACGGTCGAGCGCCTTGGGGTGGCTCGTGCGGATCACTGGGGCATTTACGTGGGTGAGTGGGCGCCGACGTTCTTCGCCCTCGGCCTGGCCCTCGCAAACTACGAGCACCCCGACGTCGATGTTGAGCTAGAGGCGGAGTCGCTGCACCCTGTCACTGACTGACACCCATGTCCGGCTATCTTCCTGTGGTCGTGTACCCGCCTGATGAATCGGGTGGGCGTCGGGTGCGTGTGGATGGGGAGATTCTCGGCATGGCCCACTCGCTTCGGGATGTCACCGAGTTTCTGCGCCGGGCTGGGATGGATGACATCAGCGAGGAGGAGGTGGCTCTGACTGGGATGATCGACTGGCGTGGTGGTGGGCCAGAACTGTGGCCGGCCCCGTGGTGAGCGAGCGGACGTACGTGTCGAAGCGGGCCTGGTGCTGGGCGGCGACAGCCAGGTCGGCGGCACGGCCGCAGGACCCGTGAATGATGTACCCGCTCGTCCGCGAGCTGGCCGCCCCCAGCGCCCCTGTGCGGGTGCCGGTGACGTGCCGGGTGCTGGGGCCGGCCTGCCAGCCCTATTACCGGTGGCTGGCCCGCCCAGTCACCGACGCCGAACTGGCCGAGGCATACCGGGCCAACGCGCTGTTCGACGCGCACCGCGACGACCCGGAGTTCGGCCACCGCTTCCTGGTGGACGAGGCCCGCGCGGCGGGTGAGGCGATGGCCGAGCGAACCGCCTGGCGGATCTGCCGCGACAACGGCTGGTGGAGCATCTTCGGCAAGCGAACCGGCCGCGGTAAGAACACCAAGGCCGGGCCGCCGGTCCACGACGACAAGGTGCGGCGGAACTTCACCGCCGCCGCCCCCAACCGACTGTGGCTGACCGACATCACCGAGCGTCCCACCGGCGAGGGCAAGCTCTACTTGTGTGCGGTCAGGACGTGTTCTCGGGCCGCATTGTGGGCTACTCCATCGACTCGCGGATGAAGTCCCGCCTCGCGGTGATGGCCCTGCAATCCGCCGCGGCCAGGTGGCCGGGGCCACTTGCTGCGGGGAAAGCCGGCGGCTTTGATCCGTCGTTCCGATCGGCGCCGGTCGCGGTCTTCGCACTCGGCCATCAGCAGTTCGGCGAGGAAGCCGAGATAGGAGAGGTGTTCCCGCTCGGCCGATTCGGCGGTGGCAGCGAACTGGGCTCGGATCGTGGGCAGCCGGAGCATCCGGCAGGACTTGCAGGATGGCGGCGTCGGCGGCCTCACTCCGTGGTGGTTCTTCGTGGTCACGGGGCTTGTCCCTTGGTGCTGCGGCGGTGCCGCAGGAGTTGGTCGTAGGCATCGACGGTGGGCAGGGGTGTCGGGCGGTAGCTCGCCCAGTTGTCGGCGTTCGCTTCAAAGCACACCGGGCGGTACACGTGAACGTGCACCATGCGCCATGGCCGATCTTGCGGGAGTGTCATGGGGTGGCGTGGCTGCCTCGGCCGAGTTCCTTGAGGAACTGTCGTTGGCTGTCCAGGAATCCGTCCGCGAAGAGCGAGTGGGGGGAGAAGAGCGCGGTGAGCGTGATCTTGAGGTCCGACTGCTCAATGGACTGCTTGAGCAGTGAATGGGTCGCGTCCGGGTAATGCTTGACCGTCAATGCGCCGCCTGCGTCCAGCACCTTGTGGTAGGTGCGCTCCGTGTCGGCGGTGTCCACGTTGATGTCATGGCCTGCGAGGGTCAGCAGCACCGGTACGCCGCGCAGGGCGCGGAGGTCTTGTGTGGCGTCCGCGGTGTAGTTCTTGGAGATGAAGCCCCAGCGGTCGGCGGTCATGCCGTCCGCGTCGCCGCGCATCGCCTTGACGTACTCCTCGAAGGTCGCGTGGCGTTCCAGCAGCCGGAGGGTGGTGTCGCTCTTGGCGGTCTCCGCCTTGGTGCGGGCTGCTGATGCGTCGTCGGCGCGCAGCTCGGCGAGGAGGTTGTAGCGGCCCTGCTGGAGCCAGTTGATGGCGGGCGAGACGGCGATGACGAAGCTCACGGGCGTCTTGGCGGCGATCTTCGGCAGGACCCAGCCCGCCTGGCTGGCGCCCCAGAGTCCGATCCTGCCGCCGTCGATGTCCGGGCGGGCGCGGGCCCAGGCGATGGCGGCGGCTGCCTCGTTGGCCCGGTCGTCCATGGACTGGTCGAGCCAGTTGCCGGGTGCGTCCGCGACGCCGGGCTTGTCCCAGGACAGGGAGGCGTACCCGGCCTTGGCGTTCGCCTCCCACATGGGCTTGTAGCCGTCGTCGTGGGTGGCGTCGACGGGGCCGTCGCCGTGGACGTACACGACCAGGCCGTGGTGCTTGCGGCCGTCCCTGGGGATGGCCAGTACGCCGTTGAGGGTGTGGCCGCCGTGGCGGATCGTGACCCGCTGCTCGTCCATGTCGTAGGAGTTCTGCCACAGCACCACACCGACGAGGCCGGCGGTCACGATCAGGACCGTGACGAGTGACCACACGGCGATGCGGAGCCCGTGCCGTCGGGGCTGGGTCTTTGGACACATGGGATGGCTGCCTCTGTTCGGGTTTGAGTGGACACCCAAACTATCATGGACAGAACGATCACTGAGAGTTTGATAGATTCGGGTCGAGGTTTCAGGGAGAAAGGGAGCACAGCATGGGACTGGACGCGACAGGTTCCGGGGCCGGACCGGTGACAGTACGACGGGGTGTTCCGGCCGGAGCCGAGCGGCGGGCGGCCGAGCTGTACTGGGACGCCTTCGGCCGCAAACTCGGTCCCGCCCTCAACCCGCCGGGCAAGGCGGTGCCCTTCATCGCCGCCCACCTGAACACCGATCGCGCGGTCTGCGCACTCCTCGACGGGCAGCTAGTCGGCCTCGCCGGCTACCAGCACGACGGGCGGGCCCTCACCGGAGGATCGGCTTGCGCCGTTCTGCGCGCGTACGGACACGTACGCGGACTGCACCGACTCCTGCTCCTCGCCCTGTTCGAACGCCACCCGGCCCCCGGACAACTCGTCATGGACGGCATCGCCGTGGACCCGGCCATGCGCGGCCGTGGCGTCGGGAGCCTGCTCATCGAGGAAGTAGCCGCCGTCGCGGCGGAGCAGGACTGCCGGGAGATCAGACTGGACGTGATCGACACCAACCCGCGCGCCAGGGCCCTGTACGAGCGGCGCGGCTTCACGGCCGTACGGACCGAGCACACGCCCTACCTGCGCGGACTGCTCGGATTCGGCGCGGTGACCACCATGCACCGCCCGGTCGGAACAAAAGGAGTGAGAGAACTGTGAGCGCCGAGACCGACCACGTCGAGGTCCCCACCCGCACGCTCGTCCACGCGCTGATCCGCGAGGACGGCACCGTCGACGCGGACGAGCTGTACACCGTCGCCAACACCCTGGGCATGAGCGACCAGCAGGTACGGCTGTGCATCAAACGCCTCGTGTCCGAAGGCCGATTCACCCACGAAGGCCGCGGCCGCAAGGCGGAGCTGCACGCGACCACGGACACCAAGCGTGCCCTCGCCCCCAACGCGGACTTCCTGCGGCACGCATTCCAACAGGACGCCGGGCTCGCACCGTGGGACGGCGTCTGGCACCTGGCCGCCTTCGCGGTGCCCGAATCGGCGCGCACCGCCCGGGACGCCCTGCGCGAGACGCTCGTCCACCTCGGCGGCGCCCCGCTCCAGGGCGGACTGTACGTCTGCGCCAACACATGGGAACCGTACGTCGAAGAAGCCGCCCACCGCCTCGGCACCCACGGCGCGCTCACCCTCCTCACCACGACGGACCTGCGCAGGGGCGACACCCAAGAACCTGCCGAACTCGCCCGACGTCTGTGGCCCCTGCAGGAGATCGCCGACAGCTACTACCGCCTCAGCCGTATCGCCCAGCCCCGCCTCGCCCGGCTCACCGGCTCTGCCGAACTCTCCCCCTCTGCACTGCTCA
Source organism: Streptomyces sp. NPDC006510 (assembly GCF_040611955.1). Lineage (NCBI taxonomy): Bacteria > Bacillati > Actinomycetota > Actinomycetes > Kitasatosporales > Streptomycetaceae > Streptomyces > Streptomyces sp. NPDC006510. Next base: position 16,157 of record NZ_JBEXPH010000086.1, read on the forward strand.
CCATCGCTGTCGAGCTGGCCGCCGAACTCACCCGCGCCATAGAGCCCGACCCGTTGCTGCCGCCTCAGCTCCTGCCCCGGCCCTGGCCCGGCACTCAGGCCCGGGAGCTCATCGCCCAGTGCCGGGCGGCCCTGCACGAACGTGACCAGGGCGAAGCCCGCCCGACTCTCTTCCGCCTCTACGCCGACATCACCCGAGAAACAGCAGACCAGACCACGCACTGAAGACGGAACGGACGGCGCGGGTCGTGCCTGGTGGGCGAAGGTACCGCGAGGGCTCCTGCCCTTGCGGACGGACAGGCGTCAGAAGCTGTATCTCAACCGAACGTGATCCCTTGATTTCTGCTGGTCAGGCATGGTTTCGCTCGGAGTGAGGGAGGCATGCGGCGTCTTGTGTCCGCTTCATGACCGAGGGGTGCGCGGTGGCGTCGGTGCTGGGAATGCTGGAGGAGCGGGAGGCGGTTGCCCGGGTGCGGGTGGAGGGGCTGCGGGAGGAAGCCGCGCGGTTGGCTGAGGTGCTGGAGGCCGCGGAGATCGAGCTGGACCGGCGGGTGATCGCGCGGGAGGAGCTGGTCGAGGCCCTGGCCGTGTCCGCCGCCGAGACGACTGCCGTGACCGAGCCGGAGCGGGAAACGGTGCCCTCGCCGGTGCCGGGGTCGGTGGTGCCGCCCTGGCGGGACGGGCTGCCGGTGACCGTGCTCGCGCCCGACTACCAGCGGATTATGGGTGTGTTGGAGAAGCGGCGGTCCGCGGGCGAGGGACCAGTGAAGGCCAAGGAGATCGCGGCGGAGCTGGGCCTTGGGACGACGCCGGCGAAGGTCGAGGGGGTGCGCTCGAAGGCCAGGCGCCTGGCGGAACGCGGGTGGCTCCTCCTGGAAGCGTCGGGGATGTTCAGTGTCGGCCGGCGGTCCGCGGCCGTGCCAGACGCCGACTCATCCGTGTGACCATCGACCACCGGATCACCGCCTCGCTGCTGGCCGACAACGTCTCGTAGTCCCGGGCCGGACGGCGGGAGTTCATCAACCACGCGAACGTGCGCTCTGCCACCCAGCGTCTGGGGAGCACCACGAACCCCGTCATGTCGTCAGTGCGCTTGACGATCTCCAAGGTCAGGGCGAGTTTGTCCCGGCACCAGTCGACGAGGCCGCCGGTGTAGCCGCCGTCGGCCCAGACGAGGGTGATGTCGCGGTGCAGGCGACGGAGCCGGGCCTGCAGTCCCGCCGCGGCGTCCCGGTCGCCGATGTTCGCGGCGGTGACCGCGACGACCAGGAGCAGGCCGAGCGTGTCGGTCACGATGTGCCGTTTACGGCCCGGCACCTTCTTTCCGCCGTCGTAACCTCGTGAGTCGGCCGGCACTGTCGCTGCGGCCCGCACCGACTGGGCGTCGATGATTCCCGCCGTGGGCTCGGCCTCGCGGCCTTCGCTTTCACGGACCTTCCCGCGCAGCCGGTCGTGGAACTCGTTGATCAGCCCGTGCTCGCGCCAGCGGCGGAAGAAGGCGTAGACCCGGCCCCAGCCGGGGAAGTCCGCGGGCATCGCCCGCCAGGAGATCCCGCCCGCGACCAGGTAGCGGATCGCGTCCGGCATCTGACGGTGGCAGTAGCCTTCCGGCTGCCCGCCTCGGCCCTGGAGCCAGGCCGGCACCGGCAGCAACGGCCGCACGGCCGTCCACTCCGCGTCCGTCATGTCCGACGGATACCGGCGCACCCGATCGGGATGATCGGCCGCGTTGCCGTACACGTGCGCGAGGCAATCGCACGAAACGGCGGGCGAGTTGAAGTCAACGGGCGCGGGCGCGTACAACAACGACAACAGGGCCTCCGGGCTCCGCTCGGAATGGGGTCGCACCCCCGAGCTACCAGGAGGCCCTGCCTTCATGCGCGTACGACCGGAAGATCACCCGACCAGGAACCCAGTTCGAACCGCACGTTCCAAGATCGGTTGAGATACGGCTTCTCATGAAAATCCTGATAGACCCTGACGTGTCTCACCAGATTTGACAGGTTCCGAACTCGTGCACCTCGACATCAAGAAGCTCGGCAACATCCCCGACGGCGGTGGGCACGAGACACTCGGCCGCCAGACAGGCCGGAAGACCCGCTCCGGTGCCGGCTACAGCTACCTCCACAACGCCGTCGACGACCACTCCCGCCTCGCCTGCAGCGAGAACGAGAGGTGCTGAAGCACGGGCACAACCGCCTTTACCACGCAGGTGTGCAATACCGACACGCCAGGAATGGTGAAGGCCTCCTGGAGTTCGTGCGCGGTGCTGGTCGGACCGTCCAGGCCGGCAGCCCGACAGAGGGCTGCTCCTCACCGATCAGGCGCTGGGCACCGCCTTGAGGATGGCGCGGTTGCGGTCCCGGGACAGTAGGGCTGCCCTGTCGGCGGTGTTCATCAGTAGTTCCCTACACAGGACCAGAGTTCAGGGCGGGCCGGGGGCGCACTGGCCGCGCGGGGGGCGGGGCGTTCTCGTCGGGGTGAGGTCCGGCGGCAGCGGCGGACAGGCGTCAGCGGTCGTGCCGTGCGGCAACTGCGTCGTAGGTGGCGGTCAGGGAAAGGTTGACCGCTTCGGGACTGCGCTGGGCGACCCGGATGAACAGGATGTCAACCAAGGCAAGTTGGACCATCCTGCTGGCCATGGCGCCGGGGCGGAACCGTGTCTCGCGGGACACGGTGGTCAGCACAGAGCTTGCGTGCCGCGCCAGAGGAGTGTCCTGGAAGTTCGTGATCGCGACGGTGTGCGCGCCCGCATTCGCTGCAGTCCTCAGCGCGGCGATCGTCTCGCTGGTACGGCCGGAGTGGGAGAAGGCGATGGCGACACTGGCTGGGGGCAGCACAGCTGCGCTGGTGATGGCGAGGTGCGGGTCGACCCAGCAGTTGGTCAGGCGGCCGATCCTGCGCAGCTTCTGCTGCAGATCCTGACCGGCCAGGCTGCTCGATCCCGATCCGTAGATGTCGACGACGGGCGACTGGGTGATCGCTTCCACGACGCGGTCCAACTCCACGACGTCCAGTGCCTCGGCGGTACCTTCGATGGCGCGAGCTTCGTGGTATGCCAGTTTGCGTGCCACGGCGAGGGCGTCGTCCTCAGGGTTGATCTCGGCATCCTCGACACCGAAGCTGAGCCGTCTGCGTTGCTCGTCGGCGGCTGCGCGGGCGAGCGCGATGCGGAAGGCCGGGTAGCCCGGTAGGTCCAGTGCTCGGTAGAGCCGGGTGACGCTGGCTGCTGACGTGCCGCACTGTTCGGCGAGCGCGGTGATGGTCATCTCCGACGCTTCCGCAGGTGTAGCGAGGGCGAGCTCGGCGATGCGGCGTTCGGCCGGTCGCAGGCCGGGGAGTGCCTGACGCAGTCTCTCCAGGACATCGGCAGTCATGGTGACTCCTCTGGTGTCTGATCGGCACAGGCGCGTCGGCGCTGCCGACTCCCCGGCGGGGTGGCCGTCACGGCGCACTCCTGTGCCTGAGGCCCACACTCTCCCATGCTCTGGCCTGGGCAAAGAGCGTCATGAGAAAAAGTTACACGCTGGGCACTTGGCATGGAAATTTTTGTGAATATGCTGCTCGGCAGTATCCGGCGTCGCAGAAGTCACGTGATGCCGCGGATCTGCAAGAGGAGAGCAATGCCCAGATCACACGCCCCGGTTGCCAAGTTCGTGCTGGCCGGCGGCATCGCAGCGACGGTCCTCATGACGACGACCGCATGTTCGGGTGGCGCCAGCGGAACCGGTGCCAGCCCCAACGGCGAGGCGCTGGTGTTCGGCGTCAGCGCGGACCCCACCCAACTGCTGCCGTGGACGGCAACTGCCGTGCAGTCCAACCAGGTTCTTGGGCAGGTCTACAGCTCTCTGCTGGACGAGGACTCTCACCTCGCGCCGGCCGCTGGCCTGGCCGACCTGCCCGAGGTCTCCGACGACGGACTCACCTATACCTTCACGCTGAAGCCGAACGTGACCTTCTCGGACGGATCGGCGCTGGATTCCGCGGACGTCAAGTACAGCCTCGAAAAGATCCTCGACCCGGCCACCAAGGCGGTCGCGCGTACCTCCCTGGCGGACATCAAGACCGTCACCGCGCCGGACGCCGGCCACGTCGTCATCAAGTTGAGCAAGCCCAACTCCTCGATCCTGTCCGCCCTGAGCGGTGTGAACAGCTCGATCCTGCCGTCGGACAAGCCGCTGAGCGCCCTCAAGACCAAGCCCGTCGGCACCGGCCCGTACGCTTTCAAGAGCCGCACCGCCAACCAGTCGGTCGTGCTTGAGCGCAGCGACACCTACTTCCGCGGGCGCCCCGGGCTGAGCACCCTTGAGTTCCGCATCATCGAAGACAAAAGCGCCATGGCCTCCGCGCTGCGCTCCGGAACCGTCGACATGGCGATCTTCGACGACTCCGTCACCGCCAAGACGGCCACGTCCAGCTCGGTGAAGGTCACCGATGTCGACCAGCTCGACTACCACGCGCTCCAACTGCGCGCCGACGCCGCCGTCTTCAAGGACACCGACGTGCGTCTCGCCGTGCAGTGCGCCATCGACCGGGAGCAGGTCGTCAAGACCGCTGCCCTCGGCCAGGGCGAGGTCGTCGGCCCGATCACCTCCCCCGCCTACGCCTCCGCGCCGGACGCCCGTCCCTGCCCCGACCATGACCTCGCCGCCGCCAAGAAGCACCTCTCCGCAGCCGGCAAGTCCAAGGTGTCCTTCACCGCGATCGTCCCGCAGGGCCTGTACTCCAGCGCCGCCGACGAGGCCCAGAACATCCAGGCCCAGCTCGCTGAGGCCGGCATCACGATGAAGATCGAGAGCCTGGACTCCAGTGCCTACGTCGACCGCTGGCTGGCCGGCGACTTCGACGCCGCCATCGCCCTCAACGGCGCCGGCAGCGACCCGGCCACCTCGTACACCCGCTACTTCACCTCGGACGGCAACTTCAACAAGCTGGCCGGCTACCGTTCCGCCAGCCTCGACAAGCTGTTCGCCCAGGGCATCGAGACCTCCGACGTCGCCGCACGCAAGGAGATCTACGGCAAGATCGCCAAGGAGCTGGAGGACAACGCGGTCTGGATCTGGCTCTACAGCGGCCGCAGCTACATCGCCACGAACACCCGGGTGACCGGCTTCGAAGCGATCACCGACGCCGGCCTCCAGAGCCTTTGGAAGACGAAGGTTTCCTGATGCGGACCTTGTCCTATCTCGCCGGCCACCCCGTCCTGCGCAGGGTCGGGGAGGCCGTCCTGACCCTGCTGGGCGTCTCGGTCCTGACGTTCGTCCTGCTGCGCGTGCTGCCTGGTGACCAGATCACCGCCTCCTACGGTATCGACGCCGGCGAGCTCACCCCGGAACAGATCGCCCAGCTGCAGGCCTACTACGGGGTGGACAAGCCCCTGGTGGAACAGTTCTTCTCGTGGCTCGGCGGTGTCCTCACCGGCAACCTCGGTGTCTCCTCGAACGCGGGACAGAGCGTCGCGGACCTGACGTCGCAGGCCCTGCCCGTCACCGCGGAGCTGGCCGTCCTGGCGATCCTGCTGGCCCTCCTGATCGGCGTGCCCGCCGGCCTCCTCGCCGCCTCCCGTCCCGGCGCCCTGCGCGACACCACCGCGCAGACCCTCAGCCTGCTGTCGCTGTCCGCGCCGGTGTTCCTCACCAGTACGGTGCTGGCCACCGTGCTGGCCAACAGCTTCGGCTGGAACCCCAACGGACTGAACTACGCGCGGCTCGCCGAGGACCCGCTGCTCAACCTCCAGCAGATGCTGCTGCCGGCCCTGGTCCTGGGGGTGAGCATCGCCTCGCCGATCATGCAGACCACCCGGACCGCGATCCTCGACATCCGCGGCGAGGACTTCATCCGCACCGCACGAGCCAAAGGCGTACCCGAACGCCTGCTCCAGACCCGGCACGTGCTGCGCAACGCCCTGATCCCCATCGTGACGATGAGCGGCCTCCAGTTCGGGTTCCTGCTGGGCGGAGCCGTCGTCGTGGAACAGATCTTCTCCCTGCCGGGGATCGGCCGCCAGGTCCTCATCGGCATGGGACAGAAGGAGTACTCCGTGGTACAGAGCACGGTGCTGGTCATCGCCGTTCTGTTCGTGCTGGTCAACCTGCTGACCGACCTCGTCTACCGGCTGGTCGACCCCAGGGTGTGGTCGCGATGACGACGACCACGCTCGCTCCCGCCCCCGTTGAGGAGACGGCCAAGCGCGAGCACGTGTTCAAAGCGCTGCTGCACAACCGGTCCAGCCTGATCGGCGGCGCCCTCACCCTGATCGTGCTGCTCACCGCCGGCGCGGGCGCGCTCGGCCTGCTCCCCTACGACCCGGCCACCCAGGACGTCGCCGCGGCCCTCCAGAGCCCCAACGGCTCCCACTGGCTCGGCACCGACCAGTTCGGGCGCGACGTGTTCGCCCGTGTCGCCTCAGGCCTGGGCAGCTCGCTGCTGGTCGCGAGCGTCTCGGTCGCCATCTCCGGCGTCCTCGGCATCATGCTCGGCGTCCTCGCCGGCTTCTTCGGCGGGGCGGCCGACCGGATCATCGGCGTGGTGACGAACATCCTGTTCGCCTTCCCGTCGCTGCTCCTGGCGCTCGCCCTGGCCGCCACGCTCGACCGGAGCTGGCAGACCGTGTCCCTGGCCATCGCCGTGGTCTACCTGCCGATCTTCATCCGCGTCGCCCGCGGCCCGGTGCTCACCCTGCGCTCCGCCGACTACGTGACCGCCGCCGCGGCCCTCGGACAGCGCAGGATGGCCACCCTCTTCCAGCACATCCTGCCGAACATCCGGAGCATCATCCTCGTCCAGGTGGCCCTCACCATGTCCTGGGCGATCCTCACCGAAGCAGCGCTGAGCTTCCTCGGTTTCGGCACCCCGCCCCCCGCAGCGTCACTGGGAGTCATGGTCTACGACGCCCGTGCGCTGAGCAGCATCGCGCCCTGGCTCCTGGCCGGGCCCGGTCTCGCCATGGTCGTCATCGTCCTCGGCCTCAACATGCTCAGCGCCGGCCTCCGTGACGTCCTCGACCCCCGCTCCGGAGACCGCCGATGAGTCCCACCGAACCGGCTACCACCACCCTCGACTCCCTGCTCACCGAGCGCATGGACGGCATCGGCGTCATGCTCGACGCCCTTCCCACCAGCGACCTCGTCCACCTGATGAACGACGGCGACGCGGAGATAGCGGGAGCCGTGCGCGGGCAGTCCGCCGCCATCACGGCCGTCATCGACGCGGCCTGCCCCCGCATGGCCGGAGGAGGACGCCTCATCTACGTCGGCGCGGGCACCTCCGGGCGCCTCGGTGTCCTCGACGCCTCCGAGATCCCGCCCACCTTCGGCATGCCCCCCGGCCGGGTCGTCGGCGTCATCGCGGGCGGCTCGCGCGCCATCACCGACGCCGTCGAAGCGGCCGAGGACAACGCCGAACAGGGCCGCGCCGACATCGACGCCCTCGGCGTCGGCCCCCTCGACACCGTCGTCGGCATCGCCTCCAGCGGCCGTACGCCCTACGTCCTGGGAGCCGTCGAACGAGCCGCCGAGCACGGCTGCCTGACCGTGGGCCTGTCCTGCAACGCAGACGCCCCGCTCTCCGGAGTCGTGGAACACCCGCTGGAGGTCGTCATCGGCCAGGAGATCGTGCGCGGGTCCACCCGGCTGCGCGCGGGCACCGCCACCAAGATGGTGCTCAACATGATCTCCACGCTCGCCATGGTCCGCCTCGGCAAGACCTACGGCAGCCTCATGGTCGACGTACAGGCCACCAACGAGAAGCTGCGCCACCGCGCAGTCCGGATCGTCGTCACCGCCACCGGCACCGACGAAGACACCGCCCACCAGGCCCTGGCCGAGGCCGGCTGGAGGGCGAAGACCGCCATCGCCATGATCGCCCTCGACTGCGACCTGGGCACCGCGAACGCAGCGCTGACCGCCGCCGCCGGCCGGCTCGGCGCCATCCTGGAGGACCACTGATGCGTGTACTGGGCATGATCTCCGGCACCTCCCACGACGGCATCGACGTGGCCGTCGTGGACTTCCAGCAGGACGGCACCACCCTGCACGGAACCGTCACCCACCACGACACCGTGCCCTACTCGGAGCAGCTCCGCGCCGACCTCGTCGACGCTCTGCCCCCCGGCCGGGTGACCGCGGCCGACATCTGCGCCCTGGACACCCGGATCGGCCAGGCCTTCGCCGACGCCGCCCGCACGGCGCTCGCCGCAGCCCCCGCCGACGTGGTGTGCACCCACGGCCAGACCGTCTACCACTGGGTGGAAGGCACCACCGCGCTGGGCACCCTCCAGCTGGGACAGCCCGCCTGGATCGCCGAGGCCACCGGGCTGCCGGTCGTCTCCGACCTGCGCAGCGCCGACATCGCCGCCGGCGGCCAGGGCGCCCCCCTGGTCCCGGTCCTCGACCGTATGCTCCTGGCCGCCGGGACCGAGCGCGGCCTGACCGCCGGCGCCCTGAACCTCGGCGGCATCTCCAACATCACGGTGCTCGCACCCGGCGCCGAGCCCGTCGCCTGGGACATCGGCCCGGCCAACGCCCTCATCGACGCGGCCGTCGCGGCCGACCCCGCGCACCCCGACAGCTTCGACCGCGACGGCCTCCTCGCCGCCTCCGGCCGGATCGACCACCCCCTCCTCGCGGCCCTGCTCGACGAGCCGTACTACGACCTCGCGCCCCCCAAGAGCTCCGGCAAGGAGATCTTCCACGCCGGGTACGTCGACGAGGTGCTGCGCCGCATCGGCGCCCGCCCCGCCCTGAACGACCTGGTCGCCACCCTCACCGCGCTGACCGTCGAGACGGTCGCCCGCACGGTCGAGGAGGCCAAGCTCGACGTTCTCTACGCGTCCGGCGGGGGAGTGCGCAACCCGGTCCTCCTCAAAGGCATCACAGACCGGCTGCCGCAGGTCCGCGTCCACACCACGGACGCCCTCGCCGCCCCCTCCGACGCCAAGGAGGCCATCGCCTTCGCGCTGCTCGGCTGGAAGACGCTGCACGGCCTGCCCGGCAACGTCCCCAGCTGCACCGGCGCCGACGCCGAACGCGTCCTGGGCCGCCTCACGCCCGGCACCGCGCCCCTGGCCCTCCCGGCCACCCCGGCGGTACGGCCCCGCATCCTGGTCCTGGAAGGGGCCGGCACATGAGGCAGCACCTCACTTCCCTCGCCGAGGGGATCCGCCGCGGCGGCGGTGCGGGCGAGGGCCCGCCCGCCGGGGTATGCCTCGGCGTGCTCACCCCCGCCACCGATACCGTCCTGGCCGCCGCCGGGTGGGCTGCGCTCCCCACCGGGACCGCTCCCGGCGAGCACCTGACCACCTCGGCCGTCTTCGACCTGGCCTCGGTCAGCAAGATCGCGGGCACCACCGCCCTGGCCATGCGACTGACGGCAGCCGGGCTGCTCGACCTCGACGCGCCCGTCCACCGCCACCTCACCGGATTCCGGGGCGGCGGCAAAGACTTCGTCACGGCCGCCGACCTGCTCGCCCATCGCGCAGGCCTCACCCCATGGTGGCCGCTGTACTGCGCCACCACCAACCGTGAGCAGGCCCTCGACCTCGCCGAGGGCCTGCCGCTGCGCCACCCCCGAGGCGAGCGGCGCGTCTACTCCGACGTCGGCTTCCAGCTCCTGGGCCGCCTCATCGAGCGCATCACCGGGACCGGTATCGCCGAGGCCTACCAAAAGTGGGTCGCCGCGCCGCTCGGCCTGACCCGCACCGGCTACGGGCCCGTCGATCCCGCCCGGGCGGTGGTCTGCGCCGACGGCGACCAGATCGAGTACGCCATGATCGCCGACGGCGTCCCCTATCCCGTGCCCTTCGCCCCGGCCGACTTCACCGGCTGGCGCACCACGGCCGTCCGTGGCCACGCTGCCGACGGCAACGCCCACCACGTCCTCGGCGGCGCGGCCGGCCACGCCGGGCTCTTCGCCCCGGTCGAGGAAATGCTCCGGCTGGGGGCCGCGCTCGCCCGGGACGAGGAGTTCGTGCCGGCCGCCGTACGGGCCCGGTTCACCGCTGCCGCCTCGCCCGACGAACCCTCCCAGGGCCTGGGCTTCCGCCGGTTCGAACTGACCACCCCGAACGGCCCAGTCCCCATGATCGGCCACGACGGGTTCACCGGCACCCACCTCTCCGCCGCGACCGACCGCCCCCTGGTCGTCGCGATGGCCGCCACCCGGCTGCACGGCGCCACCGGCGCCCGCGCCGACCTCCTCTCCGTCACGGACCTGGCCCACGACGCCCGCCAGGGCATCGTCCAGGCCCTCGACCTGGAGGCCGCGCTCCCCGCACCGTCCCGGTCCGCCGGCTTCGGCACCACCCCGCAGGCTCAGGAGTCACCATGAAAGCCACCCAGGCAGCCCGGACCGCGGGCACCGACACCGCAGGCACCAACCCCAAGCTCCGCATCCGCGACCTTTCCGTGGTCTTCCGCACCGCGGGCGGGGACTTCACCGCCGTCGAAGGAGTCAACCTCGACCTCGCGGCAGGCGAGACCGTCGCCGTGGTCGGCGCCTCCGGGTCGGGCAAGTCCACCCTGGCCGCCTGCGTCAACCGGCTGCTGGCGGAGAACGGACGGATCGCGGGCGGCACCATCCACCTGGAAGACTTCGACATCACCGCAGCCTCCGACCGGACCATGCGGCAGATGCGCGGAGCCCGCGTGGGCATGGTGCCGCAGGACCCGATGACCAACCTCAACCCGGTCGTCAGCGTCGGCGCGCAGATCGTCGAGGCACTCGAAGTGCACGGCCGTGCCCAGGGCGAGGCCGCCCGCAAGGAGGCCACCCAGCTCCTCGAAAGGGTCGGCATCACCGATGCCGCGGCCCGCTTCAAGCAGTACCCGCACGAGTTCTCCGGCGGCATGCGCCAGCGCGTGCTCATCGCCATGGCCCTCGCCTGCCGCCCCGACGTCCTCATCGCCGACGAACCCACCTCAGCCCTCGACGTCACCGTGCAGCGCGTCGTGCTCGACCAGATGGCCGCTCTGACCCGCGAACTCGGCACCGCCGTCCTCCTCATCACCCACGACCTGGCCATGGCCGCCGAGCGTGCCGACCGCATCGTCGTCATGCACAACGGCCGCCTCGTCGAGAGCGGACCGTCCACGACCGTCATCGCCGACCCGCAGGACCCCTACACCAAGCGGCTCCTTGCGGCGGCCCCCGGCATGGCCCGTCCCAAGATCGAGCCGGTGCCCGCCGACCCGGACCGCCAAGACCTCCCGCCGGTGCTGGAACTGCGCGACATCACCAAGGAGTTCAGGCTCCGCGGCCGACGCGAGCCCTTGCGCGCCGTGGACGGCGTCAGCCTCAGTGTTCAGGCCGGGCGCACCGTGGCCATCGTCGGCGAGTCCGGATCCGGCAAGTCCACCACCGCCCGCATCGCGCTGCGCCTGGAGGAGTCCGACACCGGCGAGGCCCGCTTCGACGGCTCGGACATCACCCGCCTCAAGGGCCGCGGCCTGCTGCCCTTCCGCAGCGCCGTCCAGCCGGTCTTCCAGAACCCCTACGCCTCGCTCGACCCCCGCCACACCATCGAGCGGATCGTTGCCGAACCGCTGCGCGTGCACGGCATCGGCGACCGCCGCGCCGACCACCGGGCACGGGTGGTCGAACTCCTCGACCAGGTCGCCCTGCCCGCCTCCGCGGCCGACCGCTACCCCCACGAACTCTCCGGCGGCCAGCGTCAGCGCGTCGCCATCGCCCGCGCCCTCGCGCTCAAGCCCCGCCTGATCGTCATGGACGAGGCGGTCTCCGCGCTGGACGTGCTTGTACAGGAGCAGATCCTGGACCTGATGGTCGACCTCCAGCGCGAACTGGGCCTCGGCTACCTGTTCATCAGCCACGACCTCGACGTGGTCCGCCTCGTCTCCCACCACGTCCTGGTGATGCGCAAGGGCCGTGTCGTCGAGGAAGGCACCCCGGAAGCCATCTTCGACCGCCCCACCCACCCGTACACCCGCGAACTCATCGACGCCATCCCCGGAAAGAGCATGGACGCATGACCGCACCCCGCGTCCTGGCCGCAACTCGCCGACCAGCAGCATCGGACGGGGCTGCTGCCCTGGCTCCAGGAAGAGGGGCTGTCGTGGAGACTGACGGCGCCGACGCCCAGCCGGCCGGCCCGTACGCGCACATCATGGCCTTGGCCTTGATAACCGCTTCGATGTTGTCCTTGGCGGTCAGCAGTGATTCCTTGGCCCAGTGCTCGGGCGCGGGAGAGTGCGGGATGAGGTCGGGGCGGGCCAGCGTCGTGCGCCCGCAGCGCCTCCAGGTCCGGGGTTGCTTCCAGCAGGGCCGCAGTCCGTGCGGTGTCGGCCAGGGCCTGGGCGCGTTCCTGGCGCTCGCGCAGGGCCGTCACGAGTGCGGAGGTGAGCTGTCCGGCCGCGGAGCCGACCAGGTCGGGCAGCTGGAGAACGGCGGCGACCTCGCCGACGCCGAGGAGGAGTCTCTCGCAGGCCTGGTCGTCGACGGTCGCCGAGTACCTCGGTCAGTCCGGGCTCGTCGACCAGCACGACCTGGTGGAGATGCGCCCCGGACTCGAACAAGTCGGCTCGGAACCCTGGAACCGCCTGAGGGCGGGCCGCCGTGACGTTTCCGCCACTTGGCAAACGCGCCCTCGGGCCGTTGGGGTTGTGGTCCCGGTCGCCCGAGCGATCGTGGTCGCCGAAGGACTCGCACTCCATTCCGAACTCGTCTTCGCCGACCCCGGCCTGCCCGAGACCGCCGATCGCTTCAGCCCAAGCCAGAGGTTCATCGACCACTTCATCCGGCACGTCAACGCACACCTGCACACCGCCAGGACACCGGACTGCCGGAGATCCCAGACGACCACATCGCGCCGCACCAGTTCCGCAAGACGATGTCCATGCTGGTCGGCACCGAGCCCGGCGCCGAGATCGCCCTGGGGCTCCAGCTCAAACACGCCGCGGTCCGGGCCCTGGCCAACCGCTCCACCCAGGGCTATGCCGCCTCCGACACCCGTTGGGCCCGCCTGCTGGATACCGCGATCGAGCACGCCCGGTTCACCCGCCTGCACGAACTCTACGAACGGCACCACGCCGGCGAGACCATCGGCTACGGTCCAGGCGCCGAGAAACCACCCGGCCCAGGCCGCTGAGCTGTCACTCGGCCGGGTCCACACCTGCCGGACCCGCCCCGCATCCGCCGCCGGCTCGGCCAGGAGCCGAGGCGCGGCTCCTGGGCACAGGCCGTCCGCTCGTCGTGTCCTGCCGCCGGGGTTGTAACGCCCGTGTCCGGGCACGCAGTCCGTCCTCACCGCCGCCCCGGCCCCGCTCCCACGCGCCGGCCCCTCAAGGCCGCCAGATCGTAAGAAGCCCGCTGGTGTACCGGTCGCCGCTCCTTCGCGCTGCCGCTCCCGTCCGGCCCCGTTCACCGCCCTGCACCCCAGCTGCACTGTCCACCCGCCGGACAGGCCCGCGCGGAAAGCCCTTCTGCCCTTCCCGCGTTCTGGAAGGCTGACCGCACTCACGAGAACGTGAACGAGGACCTGACCGTAAAGCCTTAAGCCACCGCCCAACGGCCCGGGGACCGGGCTGTCCAGTGCGATGCAACGGCCGTGTGCACGATGCCGGATGGCACCCGTGCCTACGCCCTGCTCGACGGCGTTGGCGACAACCAGACAGTCCGTGCCTGGACCCGCACCGCCGCCCGCCGCCTGGCCCGCGCAGCCGCCGGACACGCGGATGCGGAGGCCGGCCTGCGCGCCGAGTACGACCGCTACGCCGCCGACCCCGCCCGGCACCTCGACCACGACCTCCCCACCGCCGCGGCCGTCGCCGCCGTCCACGTCCCCGGCGGCCTGTTCTCGGTCGCCTGGTCGGGCGACGCCCGCGCCTACTTCCTCCTCGACGGACACCTGCGACTGCTCACCGAGGACCACAACAAACGCCGCGCCTACGACGGGGACCGCAATCTGATCACAGCCTGCCTCGAACCGCGCCGCCGGATCTGTGCCGTGCTCGCCGCCGGACCACGGCCGGGCCGCAGCGGTGGCGTGTCCGCCCCGCGAAGACGCCCCGTCGTACCCGCTCCGGCCCGAGCCCCCGCTACGTCCCAGCTGTACCCGCGCGGCAGCCGGTGTCTCCGCGAGCCGCCACCGGCACGGCCGTGCTCCGCCCGGCCCCCGCCCCACCGTAAGACCCCCTGCCACCCGCAGCCCCGCATCAGGTGCCGGCTGCACGCGCCCACGAGCAGGACCTCGATCACCACGAGAACAGTGACCACCATTGGTGCTTCCTCCCGGTTTCGGCCGGTACACGGATAAGAGACAGAGAGGCCCCGAGAGGATTCGCGTCCGGCCGAGTCTTCCTTCCGGGTGCGGGCAGGGGCGTCGAGGCTCGGTGATCAACCCTTGGGGCGGGCCTGCTCGCCGTCGGCGGGTGTTTGCGTCCTGGCCCGGTAGGCGCGCTTCTTGGCGAGGGCACCGCAGGTCTTCATCGAGCACCAACGGCGGGCGCCCGCGCGGGAGGTGTCGACGAATGGTGTGCCGCACGCGGGGTTTCCGCAGATGCGGACGCGTGTGCGGTGTTCCGAGCGGCAGAGCTCGATCAGATCCCGCGCGACCATGGAGAGCACCGCCGCGGCCCTGTCCCCGTGCCAGCGCGCGGAGGCCGCGTCGGCCGAGAGTTCGGGCACCGAGGTGGGCTCGGCGGCCGCGCCGTTGACCAGCGCGATGTCCTCGCGGGCGGGCGGGGCTCCGTCCGCCAGGGCCCGGCCCGCCCGCTGGATCGCCTCGCGCAGTCGTCTGGCGTGGTCCAGGTCGGCTTCGGTGCAGACCGGCGCCACCGTGGAGCAGCCGCTCTCCACGCCCCAGCGGCCGAGGTCCTCCGGTCGGGCCAGCCGTTCGAAGGGTGTGTCCGTGCCGCGGTCGGCCAGGGTGCCGACGAAGGCGAAGCACAGTCGCGCGTCGTCGAAGCGGAAGTCTGCCTTGGCGCGCTGGCGCCCTTCGCGTCGACCGTCCTTGTCATTCATGTCCACCATTTTATGTGGTTGACATCGCGCCGGGCAAGCAATTAGCTTTCAAGTCCACCACTTAAACAGGTGGACTTGGATCTCTTCCGTCACATCACGAGCCACGAGGAGGCCGCGTCCATGCGCGCCGCAGTCATCGAAGAACTCAACAAGCCGCTCGTCATCCGCGACGTGCCCGACCCCGAATGCCCGCCGGACGGGGCGATCATCCGCGTCGGGGCGAACGGGATCTGCCGGACGGACTGGGCCCTGTGGGCCGGGAACTTCTGGACGGGGGGACCGAGCGTCGAGCCCCCGTTCGTCCTCGGCCACGAGTTCGCCGGCACCGTTGCGGAGGTCGGCCGGGACGTGCGGGGGTGGAAGGAGGGCGACCGTGTCATCTTCCCGATGAACCCCGGCGAAGGCTCCTGCGAGATGTGCCGCAGCGGAAACCAGCACGTGTGCGACCACGTGGACTCGCTCGTGCCCGGCGTGTCCTACTGGGGCGCCTTCGCGGAGTACGTCATGGTCCGCTTCGCCGATGTCAACCTGGTCGAAGTACCGGAGTCCGTCGGCTTCGTGGACGTCGCCGCCCTCGCCTGCCGCTACATGACCGCCTTCCACGGCGTCGTCGACCAGGCGCGGGTCCGCGGCGGTGAATGGGTCGCGGTGTACGGCGCCGGCGGCGGCATGGGCCTGTCGACGGTGGAGATCGCCGCGGCGACGGGCGCCAACGTCATCGCGATCGACATCACGGACGAGAAGCTGGAGGCCGCGCGGGCCCTGGGCGCGGTCCACACCATCAACGCGGCGAAGGACGAGCCCACGGAGGCGGTGAAGACCCTCACCCGGGGCGGCGCCCACGTGTCGGTCGACGCCGTGGGGATCGCTGCCGCCTGCCGCAACTCCGTCCTGTCCCTGCGTACGCGGGGCCGCCACCTCCAGCTCGGGCACACCACCGCCGCGGAGAAGGGGGACGTCGCGCTGCCGATCGACGTCATGATGGTCAAGGAGCTGGAGATCCTGAGCGCCTTCGGCATGCAGGGCCAGCGGTTCGGCACGATGCTGAACATGATCGCCGCCGGCCGCCTCGACCCCGGCCGGATCGTGACCCGCACCGTCGGCCTCCACGAGGCGAGCGGGGTGCTGGAGTCCCTGGAGACGTACGGACCGACCGGCGTGGTCGTCATCGACGAGTTCCAGGCCTGAGCCGTCCCGCCCGGCGCCGCCCGGAGCGGCGCCCCCTCACGAAAAGAAAGCAGGCACGATCATGCCCGTTTCCCGTCTGCTGATGGACCGGGAACTGAGCCAGGCACTCGACGGCGTCCCCATGACGTCCAACGGCGCGTTCGACCTCACCGACATTCCCGCGACGCGCGCGGCGTTCCGCGCGCAGGCCGAGTCGATCGCCGAGAGCGAGCCCGACGACCCTTCGGTCACCACGGAGGAGCACCACGTCAGCCGGGCGGACGGCCCCGACGTGCCGGTCCGCCTGCTGCGGCCCGCGACCGCGCAGGGACCGCTGCCGGTGATGCTCTGGTTCCACGGCGGTGGCCAGGTGCTCGGCTTCGCCGCCCAGGACGATCCCTGGCTCAAGCGGTTGTGCTCGCGGCTCGGCTGCGCCGTCGCCGCGGTCGACTACCGGCTCGCCCCGGAAACACCCTCTCCCGGCGCCGCCGAGGACGGTTTCACCGCCTACCAGTGGCTCGTCCGTGAAGCGGAGGCCCTGGGTCTGGACAACGCCCGGATCGGCATCGCGGGCCAGAGCGGCGGCGGAGGCATCGCGGCGGCCACCGTACTGCTGGTCCGGGACCGCGGCGGCGCGGCGCCCCTGTTCCAGTCGCTGACGTACCCCATGCTGGACGACCGCAACCTGACCGCGTCGAGCCACGAAATCACCGACATAGGTATCTGGGACCGCTCCACGAACATCCTGGCCTGGCAGGCGATCCTGGGGGACCGCACCGGAACCGACGACGTCTCCCCGTACTCGGCGCCTTCCCGCGCGGAGGATCTCAGCGTGCTGCCGCCGACCTTCATCGCGGTCGGCGAACTCGACTGCTTCCGCGACGAGGACCTCGACTACGCCGCGCGCCTGCGCGCCCACGGGGTCCCGGTCGAGCTGCACCTCTATCCGGGCGCTTACCACGCCTTCGACCTGTTCGCCCCCGAGTCGCGGCTCGCGGCCACCTTCCAGCAATCCTGGTTCAGCTACCTCGCCCGCCGGTTCCAGGACACGTCCACCCTGTGATGCCCCGTCCGGCTGGGTCTATCAGGATTCATGGCTCTTACAAGATTTTCGTAGCCGTTGATCGTGCCTCGGTGTGGATCAGTTGAGCAGGATGCGGTGGCGGAGGAGATGAAAGCCAGCGCGGCCGTACATCTGGCGTTTGGTGTGTCCTGAACGTAAAGGGGAGTCGATGTAGGTCGAGTTCTTGATGCGGTGCTGCACGGATGATGAAGGTTTTGGCCCTTCGGAGTCGCCCTGCGGAGGGAGGCTCCAGACCACCTCATGCTGCGTTGGCTGAAGACCGTCGTGGTGAGCGATGAGGAAAAGGCGCCCGTGAGGCGTCAGGTGGGGATCAGGAAGACGAAAGCAAGTGAATCGTTGCTGACGTGTCGAAACAGATTCAGATGACATCAAAACCGGGGTGTCAAGCGGATCTCGGGAAAAGCCTGGCGGGAGTTCCGCTTATTGGCCAGGTGGTGTCCGGCATGTAGACGACGTGAGCCTGATCTGCGGCTTCCGTGCGGAACAGGAGAAGGCGTGCCCGGACAAGCTCTGCCCATGCGGGCGGGGGACAGGGAGCGTCCCAAGCGGTGACCCCGCGAGGGATTGAGTACCGTCGCCGGGCACGCCGGCGGACCGGCTCGTAGCAGCGGTGATGCCCCTGTAACGGGGGTGGAGCGAAGGGGTCGGGTTGTCCGTGGCTGGTTTGTTCGATCAACCGGAAGTACTCCGGGAGGAGTCGCGTGAACAAGCTGAAAGCACCAGGCAAGCCGTTCGAGATTTCGAAGCGGGCTGTCTGGGAGGCGTGGGAGAAGGTCAAGGCGAACAAGGGCGCCCCCGGAGTGGACGGGCAGACGATCGCGGAGTTCGAGTCCGATCTCAAGAACAATCTGTTCAAGATCTGGAATCGGATGTCGTCGGGATCGTACTTCCCGCCACCGGTGCGCGCGGTGGAGATCGAGAAGGCGCACGGCGGCACCAGGATTCTGGGTGTGCCATCCGTCGCCGATCGGATCGCGCAGACGGTCGTGGCCCAGGAGCTGGAAGCGAAGGTCGAACCGATCTTCCATCCCGACTCCTACGGCTACCGACCCAAGCGCTCCGCGCTCGACGCGGTGACGGCCTGCCGACAGCAGTGCTGGAAGACGGACTGGGTGATCGATCTGGACATCCGGAAGTTCTTCGACAGCGTGCCGTGGGACCTGGTCATCAAAGCCGTCGAGGCGAACACTGATCTGCCGTGGGCGGTTCTTTATGTCAAGCGGTGGCTGGAAGCGCCCTTGATGCTGCCCGATGGCTCGTTGCAGATCCGAGACCGCGGTACCCCGCAGGGCAATGCCGCTTAGTTAAGAGACGGCGAGGATTTTGATGTGGGGTGGGTCGGGGTGGTGGATGGTGGTTTCGGTGGGCTGTTTCTTTCTGTAGGCGTGGACGTGGATGCGTTTTAC
>NZ_JBEXPH010000087.1:0-34267 GCF_040611955.1 Streptomyces sp. NPDC006510
GCCCTCGACGAGGTCGTTCGCGGGCAGGAGGGACAGCATCGCCCCGTGGTGCGCGGGGCCCCACGGCAGCCCGCCGTCGACGCAGGCCAGCAGCGCCGCGATCCGCACTTCACCGGGCTCGTCCGAACCGATGGCCGCGGTCGCCGCGGCGGCCGTACCCGACGGGTCCAGATGTGCCATGGCACCCAGCAGTTCGGCCCGCACCAGGGGCTCCGTCTCGGTCTTCCGGCGCCGGTGGAGCACCGGCAGCACCTGCCCGGCCGCGCCCGTCATCGCGGCGGCCCACACCGTGGCGCTCCGGAGCCCCGGATCCTCGGCGTCGGCCGTCGTGAGGATCAGTGGCAGCTGACCGACGACGGCCGTCCGGCAGGCGGCTTCGTCGCTGTCGCCGCCGTCCGCGCCGCCCTCCGCTATGCCGCCGAGCAGTACCAGCAGGTCCTCCGTGCGGTACCCGGCCCCGGCGAGCTGTGCGAGGTACGGAACGGCGCGGGCCGTGGCCCCGTAGACCGAACCCTGGTGCAGGATGCTGCCGTACAGCTCGGAAACCGCTTCGGACGCGGCGTCCTCGCTCCCCCCGGCGAGCGCCCGGAGGTGGTCGGGGATGTCGGCCGCACTCCCGTAGGCATGCTGCAGATCCGCCCACGGCTGGGCATCGACGTCGGCGAAGAACGCTGCGAGATCCATGAAGCGGATCATGC
This sequence comes from Streptomyces sp. NPDC006510, assembly GCF_040611955.1. Taxonomy (NCBI): domain Bacteria; kingdom Bacillati; phylum Actinomycetota; class Actinomycetes; order Kitasatosporales; family Streptomycetaceae; genus Streptomyces; species Streptomyces sp. NPDC006510. The sequence continues at coordinate 699 of NZ_JBEXPH010000087.1, forward strand.
CACCCAGCACTGACAACGCCCCCGGCCGCCGGTCCTCAGCTGGTGAAGAACTCCGTGATCTGCTGGGCGACCTGGTCGGGGTGGATCTCGTGCACCCGGTGGCCGCCCCCGATCGTGATCAGCCGGCAGTCCGGGATCAGCGAGGCCATGTCCTGGAGGCGCCCCTGGGGCATGGTGGACTCCGGGCCGCCAGAGATCATCAGCGTCGGCGTGACGATCTCGCCGAGGCCGGCCGCCCACTCGGGGTCGGGGTCGGCCACCTCGGCCCGGATGGGAGCGACGACGGCCCAGTCGTAGTCCACCGGCCCTTCCGGTTCGGCGGCCGGCTTCGGCTCGCTCGGGAACGGCGGCGGGGTCTCCACCAGGACCAGTCGCTCCACCCGGTCCGCGTGCTCCTGGGCGAGCAGATGGGCGACGACCCCGCCCATGGAGTGGCCGACCAGGCCGACCCGGTCGAGCTCGCACTCGTCCAGGAAGCCGAGGACGTCGTCCCGCATCAGCTCGAAGGAGTACTCGTCCGGCCAGTCGCTCTCGCCGTGTCCGCGCAGGTCGAGGGCGTACACCCGCCACTGTTCGCCGAGCAGGCCGCCGACCGCCTCCCAGCTCGCGGCGGAGCCGCCGAGGCCGTGCAGCAGGACCACGGGCGAGCCGAAGGGGTCGCCCCAGGTCCGGTACGCCAGTCGTACGTCGCCGACATCCACTACAGACTGATCTTCCATACCCCTGACGCTACAGGCGCATGGGAACAGATCGTTCCGCCGCCCGCGCGGTGGCCGCTGCCCGGCGGGCGACCGGCGGACGTCCGGCCTGGATGTGGCTTGGGTGTGGCGGCGGTCAACGGTTCCGCTCCCCCTCAAACCCGTGATCGGCGGGCGCGGGAAGCGTCCGCCCCGGTGCCTGCGCACGCCGGTGCGCACACCGCATGACCTGCGCTTTCACTGCTTCCCGAAGACCGGTCCCGCCCCGTGACCGGCCGGTCGGCGGCTCCGTTGGGGCTGACGGACGGCTCACGCCGACGTGGGCCGGAATACGGAGGAGAGTTCCGCATGATGAAGAAGATGATGCTGGCCGCGACGGTGCTGACCGCCGGTCTCGGGCTGGCCATGAGCCCCGCCGCCCAGGCCGCGCAGAGCCCCGCCGCCGTGCAGGCCGCGAAGGCGCCCGCAGCGGTCTGCACCGTCAACGACAACGGGGTGAACTTCCGCGGCGGACCGGGCACCGAGTACCCGGTCCTGGGCCGGGTGAACCGGGGCCAGAACCTCAACTACCGTGGCCAGCAGGGCAACTGGGTCATGGGTGACCTGTGGGGCGGCTCGACGGGCGTCTGGATCCACGTGGCCTACCTCGACTGCTGAGTCCGCCGGAACACCCCGGCCCGCAGGCCGGACCCCGCCTCGGCCCCGCATCGCGCCTTCCGCGCGGTGCGGGGCTTCCGTATTGCGGGGCTTCCCGTGTCCCAGGAGAAGCGGTCCGGCCGGGCGGCCCCCGTTCCTCGGCCCCGAGAAGTTCTCAAGTCCCCGGCGCCGGAGGGGTGTACGACCATCCTCCACTCTGATAGGAAAGCTTCCTAACAGACCGTCGGAACGAAGAACTCCCTTTGGAGGACTGGTGCACGCTCCCCATAAGCGCGCCGCACGTCGCAACACCCGCCCCGTGCGCATCACGGTCATCGCGGTCGGACTGGCCCTCACGGCCATTCCCGTCACCGCCTACGCCGGTGGCCTCTCACACCAGGCGGCCCCCGAGCCGGCAGCGGCGGCTCCGAAGGCCGCCGCCGCTGCCGGGCTGGACGATCCGGCGAAGAAGGAGATCGCCATGCAACTGGTCTCCAGCGCCGAGAATTCCTCCCTCAACTGGAAGTCCCAGTACAAGTACATCGAGGACATCGACGACGACCGCGGCTACACCGCGGGCATCATCGGTTTCTGTTCCGGTACGGGCGACATGCTCGACCTCGTCGAGCTGTACACCGAGCGCAAGCCCGGCAACGTCCTCGCCAAGTACCTCCCCGCGCTGCGGAAGGTCAACGGCACCCCCTCGCACAGCGGCCTCGACCCGAACTTCACCAAGGACTGGGTGAAGGCGGCCTCCGACTCGGCGTTCAAGCAGGCGCAGAACGACGAGCGGGACCGGGTCTACTTCAACCCGGCCGTCAAGCAGGGCAAGGCCGACGGCATCGGCACGCTGGGCCAGTTCGCGTACTACGACGCCATCGTCATGCACGGCGACGGCGGCGACAGCACCAGCTTCAGCTCCATCCGCAAGCGGGCCCTCTCGAAGGCGAAGCCGCCGTCCCGGGGCGGCAACGAGGTCACGTACCTCAACGCCTTCCTCGACGCCCGCGTCTGGGCGATGAAGCAGGAGGAGGCCCACGAGGACACCAGCCGCGTGGACACCGCCCAGCGGGTCTTCCTGAAGAAGGGCAACCTGAACCTGGACCCGCCGCTCGACTGGAAGGTGTACGGCGACAGCTACCACATCGGCTGACGCACCCGCGGGACACGGCTGTGGCGCGTACGGCAGCACCCGCGAGGGTCGCCGTACGCGCCACAGCGCCGTACCGGGTCGGGCCGGACCCGGTACGGTACGGGCCGGTGAGGATCAGTGCGCGGCCACCGGTTCCGCGGCCGCCGGGCTCTGCTCCCGCTCCGACGCCTCCTGATCCGGCTTCCTGCCGAGGTGGTTGAAGGCCAGGTTGAGCACGATCGCCACCACGCAGCCGGTCGAGATCCCGGAGTCGAGCACCACGAGCAGATCCTTCGGGAACGCGTGGTAGAACTCCGGCGCGGCGATCGGGATCAGGCCGATGCCCACGGCCGCGGCCACGATCAGCGCGTTCTCGCCCTTCTCCAGCGCGGCGGTCGCCAGGGTCTGGATGCCGCTCGCGGCGACCGAACCGAAGAGCACGATGCCCGCACCACCGAGGACCGGCAGCGGGACGAGCGCGATGACGGACGCCGCGACGGGGACCAGCCCGAGCAGGATCAGGATGCCGCCGCCGGCGGCCACCACGAAGCGGCTGCGGACCTTCGTCATCGCGACGAGACCGATGTTCTGGGCGAAGGCACTGCACATGAAGCCGTTGAAGAGCGGGCTGATGGCACTGCCCAGGGTGTCGGCGCGCAGGCCGCCCTCGATGGTCCGCTCGTCCGCCGGCCGGCCGACGATCCTGCCGAGCGCGAGCATGTCCGCGGTGGACTCGGTCATGCAGACCAGCATCACGATGCTCATGGAGACGATCGCGGCGATCTCGAACTGCGGCGCCCCGAAGTGGAACGGCGTCGGGAAGCCGATCAGGTCGGCGTCCTTGATGGCTCCGAAGTCGGTGATGTCGACCGGGATCGCGATCAGGGTGCCGACGATCAGTCCGAGCAGGATGGCGATCTGCTGGAGGAAGCCCCGCAGCAGTTTGCGCAGCGCGAGGACGATCACCAACGTGACCGCGGCCATGGTGATGTTGGTCGTGGAGCCGTAGTCGGCCGCCTTGGCGTTGCCGCCCTGGGACCAGTTGAAGGCGACCGGCAGCAGCGAGACACCGATCAGGGTGATCACGGTGCCGGTGACCACGGGTGGGAAGAATCGGACCAGTTTGCAGAAGTACGGGGCCAGCAGGAAGCCGAGCAGGCTGGCGACGATGATCGCGCCGAAGATGACGGCGATGCCGTCGTGCCCCCGGTCCTTGCCGATCGCCACCATCGGGGTGACCCCGGCGAACGAGACGCCGTTGACGAACGGCAGCCGGGCGCCGATCCGCCAGAAGCCGAGGGTCTGGAGCAGGGTGGCTATGCCCGCGGTGAACAGGCTCGCCCCCATCAGGAAGGCGGTCTCCTTGGCGGTGAGGCCCACGGCGGGCCCCACGATCATGGGCGGGGCCACCACGCCCGCGTACATCGCGGCCACGTGCTGGAGGCCGCTGGTGAACATCTTCAGTGGCGGAAGCGTCTCGTCGACCGGGTGTTTCCGGTCCGTCGAGGCCGACTCGGCGGTGAGGTGGGGGTCGGCATCGGATGCTGCGTCTGCGTCGTTGCGAAACCTGGGCGTAGCTGCCACGGCGGTTCCTCCGGTCGGGTACACGTCTGCGGCGACGTGGGTGTCAGGGAGGTGGTGCAAGTGGTGCGTTGGTGCAGGTGGGGCAGGTCGTGCAGCTGGTGCGGGCAGCTTTGAGCGCCGGTACGGGGGCGCGTGCGTCAGGCACGCACCCCTGCACCGGTTGCCGTGGACCCCGCTCGGGTCCACGGCGGCCGGCCGAGGGCCGTCCCCCTCGGCCGGCCGGTATCGGGGGTGCCGCGGAGCGTCAGGCTCCGGCGGCGATCCGGGCGAGGCGGCGGGCCTCGTCGCGGGTGGCGCGGGCGATGGCGTCCTCGTCCGCGGTGATCAGGTGGTTGTCCTCGACGACCGGCTTGCCGTTGACGAGGGAGAGGGTGACGGGGGCCGCGGCGCCGAAGACGAGGGCGGTCACCGGGTCGGCGATGGAGGCGTGGGCGAGGGTGTCGAGCTTCCAGAGCACCAGGTCGGCGAGCTTGCCGGGTTCCAGGGAGCCGATCTGCTCGGCACGGCCGAGCACCTGGGCGCCACCGTACGTGCCCAGGCGCAGGGCCTGACGCGCGTTCAGGGCCTTCTCGCGGTGGGCGCCGAGGCGGTTGATGAGAAGGGCGTTGCGCAGTTCGGTGTGGAGTTCGCCGGACTCGTTGGAGGCGGTGCCGTCGACACCGAGGCCGACCGGGACGCCGGCCGCGAGCATGTCGGGGACCCGGGCGATGCCCGCGGCGAGCCGGGCGTTGGACGAGGGGCAGTGCGCGACACCGGTTCCGGTGCGCGCGAAGGCGGCGATGTCGGAGTCGTTCATGTGGACGCAGTGCGCCATCCACACGTCGTCGCCGAGCCAGCCGGTGGACTCGAAGTAGTCGGTCGGCCCCATCCCGAACAGCTCGTGGCAGAACTTCTCCTCCTCCACCGTCTCCGAGCCGTGGGTGTGCATGCGCACTCCCTTGCGGCGGGCCAGCTCGGCGCCCTGCCGCAGCAGTTCGGTGGAGATGGAGAATGGGGAACAGGGTGCGGCCGCGACCTGGGTCATCGCGTCGAAGGACGCGTCGTGGTGCGCGTCGATGGTCGCCTCGGTGCCGGCGAGCGCGCCGTCGAGGGTCTCCACGGCGAAGTCCGGCGGCAGCCCGCCGTCCTTGACGCTGCGGTCCATGGACCCGCGGGCGAGGGTGAACCGTACGCCCATGTCGCGGGCGGCCGCGATGATGACGCCGGACAGATCGCCGGATCCCCGCGGGTAGACGTAGTGGTGGTCCATGGCGGTGGTGACGCCGCCGCGGGCCATCATGGCGAGCGAGCCCCGGGCGGCGGCCCGGACCATCGGCTCGTCGATGCGGGCCCACGTCGGGTAGAGGGCGACCAGCCAGTCGAACAGGTTGTGGTCGGTGGCGAGGCCCCGGGTGATCCACTGGTAGAAGTGGTGGTGCGTGTTGATCAGGCCGGGGGTGGCCAGGTGCCCGGTGCCGTCGATGCGGCGTACGACGTTCTCCAGGCCCTCGGGGGCCCGGCCTGCGCCGATGGACTCGATCTTGTTGCCCGCGACGACGAGGTGGCCCGAGGCGTACTCGGTGTCGTGGGCGTCGACCGTGGCGATGGCCACGTTCTCGATGACGATGCGGGATACGGGGTCTGCCGAAGGTGCCATGGTGCTTCCTTCCGGGGTGGGTGGCGGTGTGGGCACGGCAGGACCCTAGGAGGATTTGAGTGCCGGGGCGGACGCGCCGCCACGGGTGCCGAGATGGTGGAAGAACAGGTTCAGCGACACCGCGACCAGGGCGCCCGCGCTGATGCCGGAGCCGAGCACGGTCTGCGCCCAGGCCGGGAAGTCGATGTAGAAGGTGGGCGCGGCGAGCGGGACGATGCCCGCGCCGAGCGAGACGGCGACCAGGATGATGTTGGAGCTGTCGTCGAGGCCGGCCTCCGACAGCGTACGGATGCCGCTGACCGCGATGGAGCCGAAGAGGACGATGCCCGCGCCGCCGAGGACCGGCATCGGCACCGTGGAGACCACCGCGCCGAGCACCGGGAAGACGCCGAGGACCAGGAGTGCGCCTCCCGCGACGGCGACGACGTAGCGGCTGCGGACCTTGGTCAGTGAGACGACGCCGACGTTCTGGGCGAAGGCGGAGGTGGGGAAGCCGCCGAGGACGGGACCGAGGAGGGTGGCGATGCCGTCGGTGCGCAGGCCCCGGGTGATGGTCCTGCCATCGGTCTCGCGCTCGCAGATCTCGCCGATGGCGAGCATTCCGGCGCTGGACTCCGTCATCAGGACGAGCGTCACCAGGCAGAGCGAGATGATCGCGGCGGGCTGGAATTCGGGCGCACCGAACGCGAAGGGCGTCGGCAGCGCGGCGACCGGGGCCGAGCCGAGCGCCCCGAAGTCCGCCATGCCGAACGGAATCGCGGCCAGGGTTCCGATCAACAGGCCCAGAAGAAGGGCTACTTGTTTGACGAAGCCGCGGCCGAAGCGCTGGATCAGCAGGATGACAACCAGTGTGAAGGCGGCGAGTGCCAGGTACTTCATGCCTCCGAAGTCGGCGGCCGTCTTGTCGCCGCCCTGTGCCCAGGCGACCGGCACCGGCATCAGAGTCACCCCGATGAGGGTGATGACGACGCCTGTGACGAGCGGCGGGAAGAAGCGCAGGAGCTTGCCGAAGAACGGTCCGATGGCGAGACAGAACACGCCGGCGACCATCACCGCGCCGTAGACGGCCGGGAGTTGGTCACCCGTGGCGTTGGTCTCGGCGATGGCGAGCATCGGCGCGATGCCGGCCGAGGAGGCGGCGTTGACGAAGGGCAGCCGGTTGCCGACGAAGCCCTTGACGCCGAGGGTCTGCAGGAGGGTGGCCGCACCGGCGATGAGCAGACTCGCGGCGATGAGCCGGGTCTGGCCCGCGGTGTCCAGGCGGACGGCCTGGCCGATGATGAGCGGGGGCGTGACCACACCCGCGTACATGGCGGCGATGTGCTGGAGCGCGGCGGGGACGAGCCGCGAGGGGTGGAGCTTCTGGTCGACCGGGTGGACCTCGGGTCCTTCCGGCCGGGTGGAACACGGGCCTTCTGCCGGCCCTTTTGCAGGCGTTGCCATGGCTGGTTGTTCCCTCCGGTGTGGCGCATCCCCGCCGACTGCGGGCGGCGGGGATGCGCGCCCCGCGTCAGAGGTTGGTCATGTCGACCGGGATGTGCGGCTCGCAGCCGTCGCGCAGGATGGTGGCCTCGATCAGGCCGTAGGGGCGGTCGGCGGCGTAGTACACGGCGCCGTCCTTGGCTTCGTTCTCCAGGCCGAAGGCGGAGAGGTCCTGCCGGAAGTGGTGCTTGTTGGGGGCGGAGAAGCGGATCTCGTCGATCTCGCTGCGGTTGTCGATGACCCGCGAACCCATCTGGTACAGCGTCTGCTGGAGCGAGAGCGAGTACGTCTCCACGAACGCGTGCAGGATGTGCTTCCTGGCCTGCTCGTAGGACCTCTCCCACTGCGGCATGCGCTGCTCGTCACAGGTCCAGTTGTGCCGCCACCACGTCGACAGGGACGTGGCGAGGATGCGGTCGTAGTCCTCCTGGAGCGTCGTGTACCTGTCCTTGATGTAGCCCCAGAACTCGGAGTTCGTGGAGTTCATCACGGTCAGGTCCTTGAGCCCGGACAGGACTTCGAACTTCTCGCCGTCGTACGTGATCTGCGCCAGGCGGGTCTCCTGGCCCTTGCGTACGAAGGAGTGCTTGACCTCGTCGGCGCCGATGAACTTGGAGTTGCCGTCGGAGCCGGCGATGCGCTCCCAGGAGTACTCCTCGATGCGGATGCGCGCGCGGTGGATCGAGGGCTGGCTGTCCACGAAGTGCCGGGCGAGGTGGATGCCGTACTGCTCGGCCGACTCGATGCCGTATTGCTTGGCGAACGCGAAGCAGGTGTTCTTCGTGGTGTCCGTCGGAAGGCAGTTGGCGTTCGAGCCGTTGTAGTGGACGTCGTCCAGGTCGCCGGAGAGGGCGACGGAGACGTTCAGGTCCTTGATGTGGTGGGTGTCGCCGTCCCTCGTGATCTTGACGACGCGGTTCTCTGCTTTGCCGTACTGGTTCTGGCCGAGAATCGTGGGCATGTCTGCTAGCTCCCTCGGTATACGGAGTAGCCGAACGGGTTGAGCAGCAGCGGTACGTGATAGTGCTCGCCCGGTACGACGGCGAAGGTGATCGCCACTTCCGGGAAGAACGCACCGCTGTCCCTTACGCGGGGGGCGTCCTGCTGCGCCTCGGCTTGCTTCTTGGCTGCGAAGTACGCCTCGGTCTCGAAGTCGAGACGTACATGGGTGGTGCCCTCCGGCAGAGCCGGCAGGTCCTTGCATCGCCCGTCCGCGTCGGTCGTGGATCCGCCGAGCGTCGCCCACGGTGCACCGCTGCCGCTGCGGGCGGCGAGCGTGATGGCGACGGCCGCGGCAGGGCGGCCGATGCTGGTGTCCAGGATGTGGGTGGACACCGATGCGGTGGTGTCGGTGCTCAAGACCGTCACTCTCCTTCGGTTACGAGACGGGTCAGCCGGATGCGGTTGATCTTGCCCAGCTCGGTGCGCACGATCCCGCGCTCCTGCTCGGGCGAGTTCCCGATCCGGGACTTCACCGCGTCGCGCATCTGCTCACCGGTGGCTCCGGTGGCGCAGATCAGGAAGACATGTCCGAACCGCTCCTGGTAGGCCAGGTTCAGTTCGAGCATCTCGGCCTTGAGTTCCTCGGTGGCGCCGGCCATCCCCCGCTGTTCGCGGGAGGAGGTCGGGTCTCCGGGCTTCGGGCGGCCGATCGGCGGGTGACCGGCCATCGCGTCGGCCAGATCCTCCGGGGTCAGCGCGGCCGTGGCGGCGTCACCGGCACGAAGGAGGGCTTCCGCGGTGGCGTACGGGCGTCGGGAGAGGATCGCTCTTCCCCATGCCGCGCTTGCGCACACCTCGTGCAACGTGGCGGTGGCCTCGTCGTCCGCCAGGGTGTTGAACCGGGCGAGGCCCGGCGTGGAGCTCGAAGTCACGGGAGCCTCCGTGGCTGTTTTCGCTGTGCGTTTTCGCTGTGCGTTTTCGCTTCGCGTCGGTCGGGCTGCGGATAGCTAACGCCCTCCACAACATCACGTCAACACTTTGTTGAAATTACGCGAATGTAAAAAGCCGTCGCCCGGTGCTCCGGACGACGGCCCGCCGCGCTCTTCCACGGCCTTCGCTCACCTACCGCCTCAACTACTCGGCTTTGGCGGCATTTTCCCTGTTCAGGTAGTTGTAGACGGTGAAGCGGCTGACCCCCAGCGCGCCCGCCACCGTCTCCACACCGTGCCGCACCGAGAAGGCACCACGTGCCTCCAGGCTCCGCACCACCGACTGCTTGGTCCTGCGGTCCAGCTCGGCGAGCGGCATGCCGTGCCGGCGCTCCATGGCGGCCAGGATGTGATCGAGCGACTCCGAGAGCTGGGGCAGCCGGACGGCTATGACGTCCTCGCCCTCCCAGGCCAGCACGACATCGTCGGGCTGCGCATGCTCGGGCCCGAGCAGCTCGGCGCCCATGGCGTCGACGAGCGGCTTGACCGCGGTGACGAGCGGGTGGTCCGCCGGTTCGGTCACTGGGAGTCCTCCCCGATCACATTGACCTGGAGGGACACCCGGGTGGCACCGGATGCCAGAGCCCGGCGCAGCAGCGAGTCCACCGCGGTGAGCACCTCGTCCGCGCCGCCCTCCGCCGTATTGCCGAAGGGGCCGACGTCCACGGCGTCCAGGTCGGCCGACTGGATGACCTCGCGGGCCACGACCGCGTGGGCGGGCGCCTCGTCGAGATCGAAGGGCTCGGTGGTGAACTCCACTCTCAAGCGCACTGTGCCTCCCTCATGCGTTCGCCACGTCGCTGTGAAGCCCGCGGCTCGGGCCTGACCCTAACCGACGCATGCCGGGGCCGTCGGGCGTCGGATCCGCCCTCAGCGCCCGGCCGGGCGGGCGTTCGGGTACGGCAGTACGCAGACGGCGACCGGGGCGGCGAACGCCTGGCCGGTGCGGGTCAGGCCGCCGTCTCGGGCGTCGACCCGGAAGGCGGTCACCGTGCTCGACTTCTGGTTGGCCGCGAAGAGCAGTTTCCCGTCGGGCGAGAAGGCGATCTGCCGGGGGAAGTCGCCGCCGACGGGCACGGTGCCGAGCAGGCGCAGCACGGCCCCGTCGTCCTCGACGGCGTACCGGGTCAGGCTGTTGTGGCCCCGGTTGGCGAGGTAGGCGAACCGGCCGTCGGCGGTGACCAGGAACTGCGCGGGGTAGCTGGTTCCTGCGTCGCCCCGGTCCGCGGCCGGCGTGGGCCGGGGGCGTGGGTGGTTGCCGTCCGTGGAGGGTTTCCCCGGAGCGCCGGGGCCGGTCCCGGTGGGCTGCGGGGCGCCCGGGGACAGGGTGCCGGTGGCCGGGTCGTAGCCGCAGACGACCGCGGTGTTGTCGGCCTCGCAGGCCAGGTAGGCGAAGCGGCCGCCGGGGTGGAAGGTGAGGTGCCGGGGTCCGGCCCCGGGGCGCAGCGACGCGTGGGAGACCCGGCCGAGCGTGCCGCGCTTCTCGTCCAGCCGGTACGTGTACACGGCGTCGTTTCCGAGGTCCACGGCGAGGACGTGGTTGCCGTCGGGGGTGGTGACGATCTGGTGGGCGTGCGGCCCGTCCTGGCCGGGGCCGGGCGGCGGAGCGGTGTGGGCGACCAGGTCCGTGTGCTCCCCCAGTGAGCCGTCGGCCCGGATCGGGTGCACCACGACGCTGCCCGAGGTGTAGTTCGCGGTGAGCAGCCACCTTCCCGTGGGATGGACGGAGAGATGGGTGGGCCCGGCCCCGCCCGTGCCGCGCGTGCCCAGCACCCGGTGGGTGCCGTCCGGTGCCAGGGCCACGGCCGTCACGCCGCCCGCGTCCTGCTCGTCGACGGCGTAGACGGTGGCGCCCGAAGGGTGCATGGCCAGGTACGAGGGGTTGGCCACGCCCTCGATCACGGGACCGGCGACGATCACCCCGGTGGCGGAGTCGTAGGCCGCCGTCCCGATTCCGGTGCCGCCGCCCTCGGCCGAGGTGTACGTGCCGAGCAGCAGCCGCCGGGGGGTACGTGGGCGCGGACCGACCGCGGACGCGGGGGCCGGCGCGGACCCCGGGGAGCCGGGCGGCGCGGGAGCCACCGACAGGGCCGCGCCCGCGAACAGGGCTCCGAGGACGGTGCGCCGGCTGGTGGCGTGGTTCATGCGAGGCACCTCGTGTGGGGGTCGGTGGCATCGGTCGCACCAGCAACCCTGGCGCGCACCGGACCCCATCGGCAACCGGGCAATTGGGGCCCACCTTGTGCAACCCGCACGAAGGCACCCGCCCCGAATTCCGGGCACCCCCTTGACAGCTTCCGCAGCCCCGGGCAACCTTCCGTTACGTAGAAACCAACTTCCGCAATACGGAAGGAGCGCCGAACCCTCATGGGCTACCCGGACCAGCGCTTCGATGTGAACCTTTCGATCCTCTTCACGGAACTCCCGCTCCTGGAGCGTCCCGCGGCCGCCGCCGCGGCCGGCTTCACGGCGGTCGAGCTGTGGTGGCCCTGGATCGAGACCCCCACTCCGCCGCAGGCCGAGCTCGACGCCCTCAAGAAGGCGCTCGACGACGCGGGCACGCAGTTGGTGGGACTGAACTTCTACGCGGGACAGCTGCCCGGCCCCGACCGCGGCGCGCTCTCCGTGCCGGGCACGGAGTCGGACCGCTTCCGCGCCAATATCGATGTGGCGGCCGGCTTCGCCGCCTCGGTCGGCTGCAAGGCGCTCAACGCGCTGTACGGCAACCGAGTCGACGGCGTGGCCCCGGCCGCGCAGGACGAACTCGCCCTGGAGAATCTGGTGACCGCCGCCCGTGCGGCAGACCGGATCGGGGCGGTACTCCTGATCGAGACCCTCAACAGGCCGGAGTCGCCGCGCTACCCCCTGGTGAGCGCACCGGCCGGGATCGAGATCGTCGACAAGGTCAACGCGGCGACCGGCCTCGGGAACGCGAAGTTCCTGCTGGACCTCTACCACCTGTCGATGAACGGCGAGGACCTCGGCCAGGTCATCACGGCCCACACCGGGAAGACCGGCCACGTCCAGATCGCCGACAACCCGGGGCGCGGCGCGCCCGGCACCGGCTCGCTCCCGCTGGAGCAGCTCCTCGACGAGCTGACGAAGGCCGGTTACGACGGCTGGGTCGGCCTGGAGTACAAGCCGGGCGACCGGCCGAGCGCCGAGGCCTTCGAGTGGCTCCCGACCACCGCGCGGGCCGCCCGCCGAGGGCGGCGAACTCCCCCTCGTACACACGCTTATCGGAAGGCACCCTCATGAGCAACAACCTCCCCGAGGTTGCGTGGATCGGACTCGGCATCATGGGCTCCCCCATGTCCGAGAACCTGATCGAGGCCGGGTACGACGTCACCGGTCACACCCTGGAGCAGGCGAAGATCGACCGGCTGGTCGCGGCCGGCGGCACCGGCGCGGGCTCGATCGCCGAGGCGGTCCGGGACGCCGATGTCGTCATCACGATGGTGCCCGCCTCCCCGCAGGTCGAGGCCATCGCCTACGGCCCCGACGGCATCCTGGAGAACGCGAAGCGCGGCGCGCTGCTGATCGACATGTCGTCGATCACCCCGCAGACCTCCGTGGACCTCGCGAAGAACGCGAAGGACAAGGGCATCCGGGTGCTCGACGCCCCGGTCTCCGGCGGCGAGGCCGGCGCAATCGAGGCGGTGCTGTCGATCATGGTCGGCGGCGAGCAGACCGACTTCGACGCGGCCCAGCCGATCCTCCGGGCGCTGGGCAGGACCATCGTGCTGTGCGGTCCGCACGGCTCCGGCCAGACGGTGAAGGCCGCGAACCAGCTGATCGTCGCGGTCAACATCCAGGCGTGCGCCGAGGCCGTCGTCTTCCTGGAGAAGTCGCACGTCGACCTCGCCGCCGCGCTGGACGTGCTGGGCGGCGGGCTGGCCGGCTCGACCGTGCTGACCCGCAAGAAGGACAACTTCCTCAAGCGGGACTTCGCGCCGGGCTTCCGGATCGACCTGCACCACAAGGACATGGGCATCGTCACGGACGCCGCCCGCAATGTCGGTGCCGCGCTGCCCGTCGGCACCGTGGTCGCCCAGCTCGTCGCCTCGCTGCGCGCGCAGGGCGACGGCGGCCTGGACCACTCGGCACTGCTGCGCGCGGTCGAGCGCCTGTCGGGTCAGCCCGTCCAGGCCTGACCGGGCCCGGCACCCCAGAGACTTCCGGACGGCGTCGGCGCTGACACCTGTCCTGTCGCGCCCAGGCGTCGGTGCCGTCCGGAACACCAGCCACCAAATTCAACAAACTGTTGACGCTGGGTTCGGGGCGTACTTACGCTCCTGGAGCCCCGAGCCGTCGCAGTTCAGCAGCTCCCGTACGGAAGGTCGCCCCGACACCATGACGCAGCGTGTGCTTACGACCGAGTCAGGCGCCCCGGTCGCCGACAACCAGAACTCCGCCACCGCCGGTGTCGGTGGCCCGATCCTCCTCCAGGACCAGCACCTGCTGGAGAAGCTGGCCCGCTTCAACCGCGAGCGCATTCCGGAGCGCGTGGTCCACGCACGCGGCTCCGGCGCGTACGGCTACTTCGAAGTGACCGACGACGTCACCGCCTTCACCCGGGCCGACTTCCTCTCCGAGGTCGGCAAGCGCACCGAGACGTTCATCCGCTTCTCGACCGTCGCCGACTCGCTGGGCGGCGCGGACGCGGTGCGCGACCCACGCGGCTTCGCCCTCAAGTTCTATACGGACGAGGGCAATTACGACCTGGTCGGCAACAACACCCCGGTGTTCTTCATCAAGGACCCGATCAAGTTCCCCGACTTCATCCACTCGCAGAAGCGCGACCCGTTCACGGGCCGTCAGGAGCCGGACAACGTCTGGGACTTCTGGGCCCACGCCCCCGAGGCGACGCACCAGGTCACCTGGCTGATGGGTGACCGCGGCATCCCCGCCTCGTACCGTCACATGAACGGCTACGGCTCGCACACCTACCAGTGGACGAACGCCGGGGGCGAGGCCTTCTTCGTCAAGTACCACTTCAAGACGAACCAGGGCGTGCGGTCCCTCTCCAGCGAGCAGGCCGCCGAACTCGCGGGCAGGGACGGCAACTCGCACCAGACGGACCTGCTCCAGGCCATCGAGCGCGGGGTGAACCCGTCCTGGACGCTGCACGTGCAGGTCATGCCGGCCGCCGAGGCCGCGGCCTACCGGTTCAACCCGTTCGACCTGACCAAGGTGTGGCCGCACAGCGACTACCCGCTCCAGCGGGTGGGCCGGCTGGTCCTGGACCGCAACCCGGACAATGTCTTCGCCGAGGTCGAGCAGGCCGCGTTCTCGCCGAACAACTTCGTGCCCGGCATCGGTCCTTCGCCGGACAAGATGCTCCAGGGCCGGCTGTTCGCCTACGCGGACGCGCACCGCTACCGGCTGGGCGTCAACCACACCCAGCTCCCGGTGAACGCGCCGCGCACCGCGGTCGTCGACAACTACGGCCGCGACGGGCTGCACGCCACCCGCAACGGTGCGCGCCACGACAAGAACTACGAGCCCAACTCGTACGCGGGCCCCGCCCAGACCGACGCGGCGCTCTCCGCCCCGCTCGCGATCCACGGCTGGACCGGCACCCACGCGGCGCCCGCCCACACCAAGGACGACGACTTCTTCCAGGCGGGCGAGCTGTACCGGCTCATGCCCGAGGACGAGAAGGGCCGTCTGGTCGCGAACATCGCCGGGGGCCTCTCCCAGGTGTCCCGCGACGACGTGATCGAGAAGAACCTCGCCCACTTCCACGCCGCCGACGCCGGCTACGGCAAGCGCGTGGAGGAGGCGGTCCGCGCCCTGCGCGAGGACTGAGCCTCCCATCGAGCCCTGCTCGCGCCGTGTACCCGTATGAGGGGTGTCACGCGGCGCGGGCAGGACGAGGCCGCGGCGGTTGCGCGATGCCAGTGCGGTGGTGAGGCCTGGTACACCTCCTCGTTCTCCGACCTGAAGAGGACGAGGCCTACCGGCCCGATCGCCGCCGCCGCGGCCCCCGTCATTCCCTTCGGCCAGGGCGTGGAGTACGGATACGGTCCCGTGCTCCACGCCCTTCCGCCTGTCCGGAAGCAGGCGGGCCGGGGCAGGCGGCAGCATCGGGTCCGGCCCCGGCCCGACCGAGGACGTGCCGCACGACCTGGGCGAGGACGTGCCGCACGAACCGCCGAGGACGTGCCGCACGAACCGCCGGGGACCACAACACAACGGCCCGCCGGGAACAACGCAGTGACCCCCGCACCCCGTTGCTTCCGGGATGCGGGGGCCATGGGCCGATGTGCGGGAGGTCAGGCCTTCGACAGCGGGTGGATCGCGGTCGGCGCGTGGGCCGGCTCCGTCGCGATGTCCTCGAACTCGTTGACGGACGCGATGTCCGTACCGCTCATCGCGATGTTCGTCACGCGCTCCAGGATCGCCTCGACCACCACCGGCACCCGGAACTCCGCGGCCAGCTTCTTGGCCTCCTCGAGGGCCGGCAGCAGCTGGTCCGGCTCGGTGACGCGGATCGCCTTGCAGCCCAGACCCTCGACGACCTTGACGTGGTCGACGCCGTACACGCCGAGCTCCGGCGAGTTGAGGTTCTCGAACTCCAGGTTGACCTGGAAGTCGATGTCGAAGTTGCGCTGCGCCTGGCGGATCAGCCCCAGGTAGGAGTTGTTCACCAGGACATGGACGTACGGGATGCGGTGCTGCGCGCCGACGGCCAGCTCCTCCAGCATGAACTGGAAGTCGTAGTCGCCCGAGAGCGCGACGACGGAGCCGTCCGGGTCGGCCGTCGCGACGCCCAGCGCGGCCGGGACGGTCCAGCCGAGCGGGCCCGCCTGGCCGCAGTTGATCCAGTGGCGCGGCCGGTAGACGTGCAGCATCTGCGCGCCGGCGATCTGGGAGAGGCCGATCGTGGTGACGTACCGGGTCTCGGGGCCGAACGCCCGGTTCATCTCCTCGTACACCCGCTGCGGCTTCAGCGGCACGTTGTCGAAGTGCGTGCGGCGCTGGAGGGTCGCCCGGCGCTCCTGGGTGGACGCGGCCCACTGCGAGCGGTCCTTGAGCTTCCCCGCCGCCTTCAGCTCCCGCGCCACCTCGACGAACAGCTCCAGCGCCGCCTTGGCGTCGGAGGCGATGCCGAGATCGGGGGCGAAGATCCTGCCGAGCTGGGTGGGCTCGATGTCCACGTGGACGAACTTGCGGCCCTGCGTGTACACGTCCAGCCTGCCGGTGTGGCGGTTGGCCCAGCGGTTGCCGATGCCGAGGACGAAGTCGGACTCCAGGAAGTTCGCGTTGCCGTAGCGGTGCGAGGTCTGCAGGCCGACCATGCCCGCGTTCAGCTCGTGGTCGTCGGCGATGACGCCCCAGCCCATCAGGGTCGGGACGACGGGGATACCCGTCAACTCGGCGAATTCGACGAGGAGTTCGGACGCGTTGGCGTTGATGACGCCACCGCCGGCGACGATCAGCGGGCACTCGGAGGCATTCAGCATCTCCAGGGCCCGCTCGATCTGCTTGCGGGTCGCGGCGGGCCTGTGCACCGGCAGCGGCTCGTACAGATCGGGGTCGAACTCGATCTCGGTGAGCTGCACGTCGATGGGCAGGTCGATGAGGACCGGACCGGGACGGCCGGTACGCATCAGGTGGAAGGCCCGCTGGAAGACACCGGGGACCTGGGCGGCTTCGAGGACGGTCGTCGCGGCCTTGGTGACGGGCGCCGCGATCGAGGCGATGTCGACCGCCTGGAAGTCCTCCTTGTGGAGCACCGCGGTGGGGGCCTGGCCGGTGATGCAGAGGATCGGGATGGAGTCGGCGATGGCCGAGTAGAGGCCGGTGATCATGTCGGTGCCGGCCGGCCCCGACGTACCGATGCAGACGCCGATGTTGCCCGGGCGCGCCCGGGTGTAGCCCTCCGCCATGTGAGAGGCGCCCTCGACATGACGGGCGAGCGTGTGGTGAACCCCGCCGGATGCCTTGAGGGCCGCGTAGAAGGGGTTGATCGCCGCGCCCGGCACACCGAACGCGTTGCTGACGCCTTCGCGCTTGAGGATCTCAACTGCCGCTCGGGCAGCGGTCATTCGAGGCATTGAGTGCTCCTGCTCGGACCTGGTGGAGTCGGGCTCTGTCGCGCCACCTGAGAGCACCAATTCCGCATTACGGAAATCTGATTCTGTTATACGGAAGTCAATCTAAGGTGCGCTCCGGTGACCGTCAAGAGACGGAGCACGGAGCCGATGTGCGCGCGCCCGTCCGCGAAGTACGCGAAGTCACTCCCCAGGACGTCGCTCTTGGTGGACGATGGGGGTTCTGAGCGGAGCCGGCCCGTAGTGGCCGGCGCGGGCGCGTTTCGGTGCGCCGGGGCAGCACCCGTCGGCTGGGCACGCCCGGGGCCGGAAGGAGATCATGGTGGAGTCGGTGCCGGTACACTGCCCGGCCTGCCGCCGCGACCACACGTACAGCCCGCCGGTCTACCCCTGCCCCTGCGGGGCGCCGACCACCCCGCCCGTGCTGCCCGGCTCCCCGGTCGTGCCGATCACCCACCGCACCTGGGACGACGACTGGGTGACGGTGCGCTGTCCGGACTGCGGGCGCCAGGACCAGTGGCCGCAGCCCGAGCTGTGCTGCCCGTGCGGGGCGGTGCTGCGCGTCCCGGTCCGGCCGGTGGCGGCGCCCGGCGACGATCCCGCGCCCGAGGACGGGCCCCAACTTGCCGGACCCTCGCACATCCCGCTGCCGCGCACGGCCCCGGCACCCCGGCCCCCGTTCCGGGCCGTCGCCGTCCACGGCGCGGGCGGGGCGCTCGCGACCGCGGCCCGGTATCTGAGCTGGCTGGGCTACCGCGATGTCGTGCGGGCAGCGGAGCCCTCCCCCGCCCGGATCGATCTGCGGGCCGCCGGGCTGCTGGCCCAGGTCGACACGGTCACCCGCCCGACCACCCTGCGCGATGTCGAGTGCCTCTGGCTGAACGCGCTCAGGGCATCGGCCACCAGCGTCTTCTTCTCGCTCTCCGGGTACGCGCCGGACGCCGCGGCGCGCGCGGAGGGTCTGGGCATGCCGCTCTTCGTCATCGATCCGGCGGGCACGCCGCGACCGGTCAACAGCCCTGCCGACGAGCTGCTCAGCACCGGGGCCTGAGAGCCTGTCGGGTGACCTCCGACCGGGCGGCCACGCCCTGGCACGCACGCTTCCCGCGTTGTCGTCGGTCGCCAACGCTCCGCGTCGACTCCCTCCTCCGCCTTGGAATCGCACGCACCAGACCGCGTCCGCCATCCGATCCGAGGTCACCCGACAGGCTCTGAGCGGCGTCCGGGGCGACATACTTGCCGTATGCGCATCCGTACCGCCCGCCGCTGTGACCTCCCGCTGCTTCAGGACATCGAGCGCGCCGCCGGCGAACCGTTCCGCACCCTCGGCATGTCCGCCGTCGCGGACGACGATCCTCCGCCGCTCGCCCTGCTGGACGACTACCGCCGGGCCGGCCGGGCCTGGGTGGCCACGGACGCCGAGGACCGCCCGGTCGCCTATCTGATCGCCGACCAGGTCGACGGGGCGGCCCATATCGAGCAGGTCTCCGTGCACCCGTCCGTCGCACGGCGCGGCCTGGGCAGCACACTCATCGACCATCTCGCCGGCTGGGCGGGCGAGCACGGCCTGGGCGCGCTCACCCTCACGACCTTCTCCCACGTCCCCTGGAACGCGCCGTACTACGCCCGTCTCGGCTTCCGCGCCCTGGACGATTCCGAACTCACCGACGGGCTGCGGAAGATCAGGGCGCAGGAGGCCGAACACGGCCTCGACCACTGGCCGAGGGTCTGCATGCGGCGCGAACTCCCGGGTACCGGGCACATCCGGCAGCTCACCGGAGCCGACCGGCAACAGTGAGTGCAATCGGTCACGTTCGGGCCAGGGGGCCACAAATGTTCGGCCCGCTGTCAGTGGTGGGCCTTAAAGTAGTGCTCATGGCTTTAACTCCACGGAACACACCTGACGAACGGCCGCGCACGAACCGGCCGACGCCCCCGTCCGCCGCCCAGGCGAACGAGGCGATACGGGCGTTCGTGGACGCGCGAGCCGGCCAGGACTGGTCCTCCGTGGAGTCCGCCGCCTACGAGGTGCTCCTGATCGAATGGGCGGCCGCGACCCGGGGCGTCACCGGCGACATCATCGAGGCCGCCTGACGACGCCCGGGGCGATCGGGTCCTACCGTCCGTAGCCCGCCCGCAGTTCGATCTTCCGGACCTTCCCGCTGACCGTCATCGGGAAGGTCTCCAGGATCTGCAGCCGCCGCGGGATCTTGTAGTGCGCCAACTGCTCGCGGCAGTAGGCCGTCACGTCGTCCAGGGTCGGCGGGTCCGCCGGGTCCCTCGGGATGACACAGGCCAGGATCTCCTCGCCGTAGGTGTCGTCCGGCACGCCCACCACCTGCACATCCGCGATCTTCGGGTGGCCGTAGAGGAATTCCTCGATCTCCCGCGGATACACGTTCTCGCCGCCGCGGATGATCATGTCCTTGATCCGGCCGACGATCTCCACGTAGCCGTCCTCGCGCATCACCGCGAGGTCACCGGTGTGCATCCAGCGCCCGGCGTCGATGGCTTCCGCGGTCCGCTCGGGCTCCTCCCAGTACCCGAGCATCACGCTGTAGCCGCGGGTGCGCAGTTCGCCCGCCTCGCCACGCTCCAGTGTCACCCCGGTCACCGGGTCGACGACCTTGACCTCGATGTGCGGCATCACGCGGCCGACGGTTCCGGTGCGGCGCTCCAGGTCGTCGTCGCGGCGGGTCTGGGTGGAGACCGGCGAGGTCTCCGTCATGCCATAGCAGATGGACACCTCGTCCATGTGCATCTCGGCGACGACCCGCTTCATCACCTCGACCGGGCAGGGCGATCCGGCCATGATGCCGGTGCGCAGCGAGGAGAGGTCGTACGAGGCGAAGTCCGGGAGGTTCAGCTCCGCGATGAACATGGTGGGGACGCCGTAGAGCGAGGTGCAGCGCTCCTGCTGCACGGCGGCGAGCACGGCGGCGGCCTCGAAGGCGGGGGCCGGGATCACGATGCAGGCGCCGTGCGAGGTGATGCCCAGGTTCCCCATGACCATGCCGAAGCAGTGGTAGAAGGGGACCGGCAGACAGACCCGGTCCTGTTCCGTGTAGGCAACCAGCTCCCCCACGAAATAACCGTTGTTGAGGATGTTGTGGTGGGAGAGGGTGGCCCCCTTCGGGAAGCCGGTGGTGCCGGAGGTGTACTGGATGTTGATCGGGTCGTCGCAGGACAACTCGGCTTCCCGCACGGCGAGTTGGTCCGCCGTCACGGATCCGGCAGCGGCCAGCAATTCGTCCCAGGACGGGTCGCCGATGTAGTGCACGGCGCGCAGCGCGGGGCAGTCGGCGCGGACCTGGCCGACCAGGGCGCGGTAGTCGCTGGTGCGGTGCGAGAGCGAGGAGACCAGGAGCGAGATCCCGGCCTGCTTCAGCACGTACTCCAGCTCGTGCGCGCGGTACGCCGGGTTGATGTTGACCATGATGGCGCCGATGCGGGCGGTGGCGTACTGCACGAGCACCCACTCCGGGCAGTTGACCGCCCAGATCCCGACCCGGTCGCCCTTGGCCACCCCCGACGCCATCAGGGCGCGGGCCAGTTCGTCGACCGCGGCGCCGAATTCGGTGTAGGTCCAGCGTCGCCCGGACGTGACGTCCACGAGTGCCTCGCGGTCGCCGAACGCCTCGATCGCGCGGTCGAGATTGCGTGCAATGGTGTCGCCGAGGAGCGGCGTGGTGCCGGTGCCGTGCGCGTAGGAGAGCTCGCTCATCGCAGGTTCCCCTCGTCGTACTCGGTGCCGGTGCCCTTGGCGGTGCGCTCGCGCAGTTCGATGCGGCGGATCTTGCCGGAGACGGTCTTGGGCAGGTCGGCGAACTCCAGCTTGCGGATCCGCTTGTACGGGGCGAGGACCGCCCGGGAGTGCTCGAACAGCACCTTCGCCGTGTCCGGGCCGGGCTCCCAGCCCTCCGCGAGCACGACGTACGCCTTGGGAACGGAGAGCCGGACCGGGTCGGGGGCGGGGACGACCGCCGCCTCGGCGACCGCCTCGTGCTCCAGCAGGGCGCTCTCCAGCTCGAACGGCGAGATCTTGTAGTCGGAGGCCTTGAAGACGTCGTCGGCGCGGCCGACGTAGGTGATGTAGCCGTCCGCGTCGCGCGAGCCGATGTCGCCGGTGCGGTAGTAGCCGCCCGCCATGGCTTCGGCGGTCCGCTCCGGGTCGCCGTGGTAGCCCGTCATCAGTCCCACCGGGCGGTCCGACAAATCGAGGGAGATCTCGCCCTCGACCGCGCCGGGCTCACCGGTGACCGGGTCGAGGAGTTCGACCTTGAAACCGGGACTGGGCCGCCCCATCGAACCGGCCTTGAGCAGCTGGCCCGGGCTGTTGGCGACCTGCACGGAGGTCTCGGTCTGGCCGAAGCCGTCCCGGATGGTGACGCCCCAGACGCGCCGCACCGTCTCGATGACCTCCGGGTTCAGCGGCTCACCGGCCGCGACGACCTCGCGCGGCGGGGTCTTCAGCTGGGAGAGGTCGGCCTGGATCAGCATCCGCCAGACGGTGGGCGGGGCGCAGAAGCTGGTGACGCCCGAGCGGTCCATCTCGGCCATCAGCCGGCCGGCGTCGAAGCGGGTGTAGTTGAAGATGAAGACGGTCGCCTCGGCGCTCCAGGGTGCGAAGAGGTTCGACCAGGCGTGCTTGGCCCAGCCGGGTGAGGAGATGTTGAGGTGGACGTCCCCGGGCTTGAGGCCGATCCAGTACATCGTCGACAAGTGACCCATGGGGTAGGAGACATGGGTGTGCTCGACGAGCTTGGGGCTGGCGGTCGTACCGGAGGTGAAGTAGAGCATCAGCGGCTCGTCGGCGTCGGTCTCCCGGTCCGCCTCGAAGGTCTCCGGCTGCTCGTCGGCGCCGGTGTACGACAGCCAGCCGGGCACGTCCGCGCCGACGGAGATCCGGGTGTAGTCGCCGGGCACCTCGTCGAACTTGGCGGTGTCGGTGTCCCGTACCAGGACGTGCCGGACCCGGCCGCGCTCCACCCGGTCGCGCAGGTCGACCGGGCCGAGGAGCGGGGTGGCGGGGATGACGACGGCGCGCAGCTTCATCGCGGCGAGGGCCGTCTCCCACAGCTCGACCTGGTTGCCGAGCATGACGAGGATCCGGTCCCCGGCGCGCACGCCCTGGGCGCGCAGCCAGTTCGCGGCCTGGTTGGAGCGGGCGGACATCCGGGCGAACGACGCCTCGGTGCGGCTGCCGTCCTCCTCCACGATGTGCAGGGCGGTGCGGTCGTTGTTCTCGGCGATGACGTCGAACCAGTCGAGCGCCCAGTTGAAATGGTCGGTCCGGGGCCAGCTGAAGCCCTCGTAGGCCGCGAGGTAGTCCTCGCGGTGCTTCAGCAGAAAGTCCCGGGCGGCCCGGAACGTTTCCGTCGCACTGGTTGCCGACATGTGCCCTCCTCATTGCGGACCCGACCGGTCGTTTAACATCATGTAAACAGTGACCCAGGTCTCACCACCCCCGAACGGGGGTACGGCAGGCTGGGCCACCGAAGGGCAGAAAGGCGTCAGCGTGCCGGAATCCGTCGATGCGGTCGAGATGCAAGCGGCCCTGCTGCGGCTGCGCCGGACAAGCGGGCTGCCCGTGGCCTTCGGGGGGCTGCTCGCGGATGCCCGCCATGCCCGGATCGCCGAGCTGAACGGGGCGCAGACCGCCGTGCTGCGCGGGCTCGTCATCTCGGCGGGCAGCGGGCTCGGCGGCAAGGCGATCGCCCTCTCCCGGCCGTGTGCCGTGACCGACTACCGCTCCTCGCGCCACATCAGCCACGAGTACGACATGGCGGTCGCGGCAGAGGGCCTGCGTTCGGTCGTCGCGGTGCCCGTCGTCGTACGGCGCAAGGTGCGCGGCGTGCTGTACGGGGCGTTGCGGGAGCCGGTCACGCTCGGCGACCGCACGTTCGACGCCGCGGTCGCCGCCGCCCGCGATGTGGAGCAGGCCCTGGTCGTCCGGGACGAGGTGCAGCAGCTGCTGGCCGTGACCCGGGAGCAGGTCACGGACCCGAGGGCGGCCCCGGAGGCGTGGGAGGACGTCCGCGAGGCCCATCGCGAGCTGCGGGCCCTGGTCCCGAAGGTGGTCGACCCGGCGCTGCGCGACGAGCTGCTCGCGGTGTGCGGGCTCCTCGCCTCGGCGGCCGGGGTCCGCACGCCGAAGCCCTGCGGGGTGGTGCAGCTGGCGCCGCGCGAGCTGGACGTGCTGGCCTGCGTGGCGGCGGGGGCGACGAACGCGGTGGCGGCGGAGCGGCTCGGGCTGCGGCCGGAGACGGTGAAGGGCTATCTGCGTTCGGCAATGCGCAGGCTGGGGGCGCACACCCGTCTGGAGGCGGTGGTGGCGGCCCGGCGCGCGGGGCTGCTGCCGTAGATGACGCCGCTCCCTGCCCGGGTCTCGCCGCTCACTGCCACCTCGCCCGAAGCCGCTCCGCTCACTGCCCGAAGTCGATGAACGTCGCGAACCGGATGTCGTAGCCGTCGGTGCCGCCCGCCGTCGGCGTCATGGTGGAGAGCATCCGTACGGCCTCTTCCGTGACCGCGTCGCGCTCGGCCCGGCCCAGCCCACCGAGCGGCTGCACGGTGAGTGCCGCCGCCCCGGAACCCGGCGCGGCGCCGTCGCCCGGCCGCCAGACCGCGGCGAGGAACCCGTCGACGAGCACCGTGCCGTACGCCTGATTGCCGTTCCCGTTGCGCCCGTGGTATTGCGGCGGGATCACCCGGGTACGGTCCGCGTGGCCGAGCAGCACATTGTCGAACTCGGGCAGGAAGCGCGGCGGGGCCGGGGTGTCCTCGTCCGGGCGCGGGGCATCCGGCAGGTCGAACAGCTCGACCCCGTTCTCGTCCCGGAAGGTGACCAGCTGCGGCCGCAGCCGCTCGAACACCTCCCGCAGCCGGGTCAGCCCGGCCCATGCCTGCATGTCCCGCACCGAGGCCGGCCCGAAGGCGCCGAGGTAACGCAGCACCGTGGCATCGGGCGCGGGAGCCGGCTGCGACGGGGCGCCGAGCCAGTGCTCGGCGGTGGTCAGCGCGACCTGACCGCTCCTCCCCCACACCCCGCGCGGGGTCACCTGGACCAGCGGCAGCAGGCAGCGCGCGGCCACGCCCAGGGACTGCGGGTCCGCGTCGGGCCACTCGGCGAGCAGTGCCTCGCGGATCTCCTTGGGTGTACGGGGCCGCTCCTCGACGAACTCCCTGGCGACCGACCGGAGCCGGTCCCGGTCCACTCCGACGAGCCCCTTGCGGAAGGTGTTGAGCTCCCGGTCGCGGGCCGCCTGGACGAGCGGGCGCAGGGTGAGCGCGTCGGCTGCGGTGTGCGTGTGGATGGTGGAGCGCATGGTGACCATACGGACCACCTCGCGGGACTCCATCAGCCCGGCGAGCTCGGCGGGATCGAAGCCTTCGAGGCGGGCGCAGAGCTGGTAGTAGGGCGGCTTGGTGTTCTGTGCCTGGAGGCCGGCCAGATGCTCCACGGCGTCCTTCGCCGACATCGCGGTGCGGCGCAGCAGCAGCTGGCGCGCCAGCGTGGCGCGGTTCAGCGCGCGGGGGGAAAGCACGGCGGATGCGGCGGAGTTCCTCTTGGCGGCCATGGGCTGCACACTAGGCGAGCTTGCGGACAGCTTCGGTCCTCATCGCGGTATGCGCTCCGGTCCGTACGCCCCGCCGTGCCGCCGCGTCGCAGGACCCGGGATCGCGGGACGACCGCCCGCATCATGGGTCGGTGATCAGTGTCCTGTTCGCCGTCCTCACCGCACTCAGCAACGGGGCCGCCTCCGTACCGCAGCGCCGTGCCGCCCGCACCGTCCCCGACAGCGCGGCGATGCACCTGTCACTGATCGGGCATCTGGTGCGCCAGCGGCTGTGGCTCGCCGGCATCGGACTGGTGATCGTCGCGGCCGTCTGCCAGGCGGTGGCGCTGGCCACCGGACCGATCGCCGTGATCCAGCCGATCTTTGTGATCGAGCTGCCCGCCACGCTGCTGATGGCCGCGTTCGTCCTGCGCGTCCGGCTGCCCCGCCGGGTCTGGTACGGGGTGCTGGCCGTCACCGTCGGGCTGGCCCTGGGCATGACCTCCGCAGCTCCCGGCGGCGGCAGCGCAACCGTGCACGGAGCGGCCTGGTTCCCCACGCTGATCCTGACCGGGCTCTTCGAGGCGGCGCTGATCGGGGCGGCCCTGAGCAGCCGCGGCAACCCCCGGGGCGCGCTGCTCGGCCTCGCCGCGGCGTGCGGGTACGCCCTGACCGCCGCGCTCATGAAGGACGCCAAGGGGCGATTGCTCCCGATCGGGTCGCGCCGCCCGACCGCTCAAGGCTATTCTCCGGTCGAGCCATGTGGGCGTACGGGCAAGGGGCCCGGTTCTTCATCTGGGGGTCGGTGTGGTTTCTGGTCGCGTTGTGCGGTTCGACGGAGCTCGGGGATACGGCTTCATCGCTCCCGATCACGGGGGTGAGGATGTCTTTCTCCATGTGAACGACATGCTGATCCCCGAGTCCTACGTACACACGGGTACGGCGGTCGAGTTCGAGATCGAGGACGGTGACCGCGGGCTGAAGGCCTCGTCCGTCCGGCTCGCCGAGGGGCCCGACGGGAAGCCGCTGACTCCGCCGAGGCCCGTGACCGTCACCGCTTCCGGGGCGGCCGACGACGACACCCTGTGCGATGTGCTCAGCGCCGCCGAGTACACCAGGGACGTGACCGACGTACTGCTGGAGTCCGCACCGTCACTGACGGGTGCTCAGATCCTGCAGATCCGGCGCGGGTTGCTGCAGTTCGCCAAGAACCACGGTTGGACCGAGGGCTGACGGCGGTCGTCCTGGAACCGACCGCGTCCGCCCGCGTGGGCGGTCACCGGAGCGTTCAGCCGCTCGGCTCCCGCACCACCAGCGGGGTGCCGAGCACCTGGTGTCCGCCGGTGGCCAGCATGCGCACCTCGCCCTGGTCGCTGATCTCCGCGCGCACGATTCCGGTCTCGTCCTCGTAGATCGGGTAACCCCCCGCCCCCGACTGTGCCGTGCGCCGCACGGTCACCGTGTCGTCCTCCACCGCGGACGCCTGAAATACCAACTGGTAGCTCTCCGGGTAATCCATGACCGTTCTCCGTTGCGGACGGGGCAGGGGGATGTTCCGCCCGCATCTCCATCGTCCCTCCGACCGGCCCGCGGCGCCCGAGCAGCGGCCCACGGCTGCGGGGTCATGCCCGGGCCACTTATCCTGAAGCCATACGGGCGGTTCGACGGCACTCGGGTGCATACCGCATGAACAACCCCCTTTCTCCCGAGTCGTGTGCACGGCATGCACGCCCGGGATCCCCGAAACCGGGAAGGGACACGCCATGATGGATGCCGACAGGGGAGACGATGTCTACCAGCCCCAGCAGCCGGAGGCCTCGGACCTGGCCGAGCAGCTCGACATCGAGGACACCCTGGACAACCGGGGGCTGACCGACGCACTCGACGAGGGGTACTCCCCGCCCGAGCGTCCCTGGGCGGTGGAGGACCGGGGCACCACCGCCGCCGAACAGCACGACGGTGAGTCCCTGGACGGCCGCCTGGCCCGCGAACTCCCCGACTCCCCCGACACCGCCGGCGACGGCCTGGGGGATCTGCCCGACGGTGACGGCGAGCTCTGGGACTCGGAGGTCGGTACCGTACGCGCCGGCCGGCTCACCCGGCAGCTGGACATCGACGAGCCGGACACCATGGCGGGCGAGGACGTCGGGATCGACGGGGCCGGGGCATCGGCCGAGGAGGCCGCCATGCATGTGGTGTCGGACGGCCAGGGCTGAGACGGCGGCCCCGTCGATCCCGACACCCTCGCGCGGAGCCCGCCCGGACCATGACCCCGGGGGTAATCGACGCCTTCACAGCCATCGGACATCGTGTTCCTCACCAGCACACGGGAGCCCGGCCAGGAGGCCGGGACGCGAGGAGAGGACAGCACGATGACCGCATACGACGACGCCGTTCAGCGCTACTTCGCCGCCTGGAACGCGACCACCGCCGAAGAGTTGGAGAAGGCCGTCGCGGCCGCCTTCACCGAGAACGCCACCTACACCGACCCGCTGGCCGATGTGCGTGGCCACGAAGGGCTCGCGGCCGCGATCACCGGCGCCCATCAGCAGTTCCCCGGCTTCGAGTTCCAGCTCAACGGCGCGCCGGACGGACACCACGACATCGTGCGGTTCAGCTGGGACCTGGTCTCCACCGCCGACGGCTCGGTGCCCGCCGCCGGATCGGACGTGATCACCCTCGCCGAGGACGGACGCATCGCCTCGGTCAGCGGTTTCCTCGACCGGGTGCCCGGCGCCTGAGCATCCGCCGGGCGGGCGGGCCCTGCCCCGCACCGCCCCGCCGTCAGGCCGGCTCGTCGAGGAACTTCCCGCCCTCCAGCAGGGTCTTGAGCGTCGAGAGGATCACGACCCAGCCGCCGCTCACGCCCTCCAGCATCCTGCTGTCGGGGCTGTCGAACCCGTCATGGGTGAGCGTCAGCTTGATGCCCATCTCGGGTTCCTCGGCCGGCTCGATGTCGAAGGCGACCTTCGACCGCTCCTGGACCGCCTTCTCCCACTCCTCGTCCGAGGCGAAGTCGAACATCTGGCGGTGCATGGGCTGCAGGGTGTGCCAGGTGTACGAGAGCCGCTTGCCGGGGTCCGCCTCCAGGACCCGCTGGCCGACCTCCTCGAAATCGCCGTCCGGGTCCATCTTCCAGCGGACCGGCGCGCCGGCCTCCCAGGTCGAGTCGGGGCCGTAGCCGCCCATGTAGATCTTGATGGATTCGGGGTCGGTCAGCGCCTGATAGAGCTGCTCGGCGGTGGTCTGGATGTAGATGACGTAGACGAATTCGGC
Source organism: Streptomyces sp. NPDC006510 (assembly GCF_040611955.1). Classification (NCBI taxonomy): domain Bacteria; kingdom Bacillati; phylum Actinomycetota; class Actinomycetes; order Kitasatosporales; family Streptomycetaceae; genus Streptomyces; species Streptomyces sp. NPDC006510. The sequence goes on from NZ_JBEXPH010000087.1 coordinate 28,693, forward strand.
CTTGTCCATGACCATTCCTTCCGGAGTCTGCCTGCGGCGGGGCCGCGCGGCCGGGCGGTGGTGTCCGTACCGGCCGGTCCAGCGGCCGGTCAGGTCCTGGAGCGGCACCGGGTCGAGGTAGTGCAGCTTCTTCCGGCCCCGGCGCACCACGGTGACCAGGAGTGCCGACTCCAGTACCGCCAGGTGCTTGCTCACCGCCTGCCGGCTCATGTCCAGGCCCTCGCCCAGCTCGCGCACGGTCTGGCCGCCGCGCGCGCCGAGCCGGTCGAGCAGCTCACGACGGCTCGGGTCGGCGAGCGCCCTGAATATCGCGTCCATCTCCGCCACGGCCGCCACCGCCCTCCGCTCCCGGGCACCCGGAGGCGTCCACGAGGTACACCTCCACCGTAGGCAACCGGACGGTTGCCCGGCGACCGGAGCCACGCCGGACCCGGCCCCGGGTCCGGACGGGCCCTACGGGGTGTCGGCGAAGTCCCGGCCGGCCGGTGACCCCGGAGCCCGCGACTGCGCCGGGAGCGCCGCGAGCCCGGGGGCCGGCTCCAGCGGGCGGTCGGTGAAGAAGCGGGCCGCGAGGTCCGCGACGTCGTCCGGACGCTGCAGGACGACCCAGTGGTCGGACTCCCCGATCGTGACGGACCTGCTGCCCTCGATCGTGGCGGCGAACGCGCGCTGCCGCTCGGGCGAGGTCACCGTGTCGTGCTCGCCCGCGAAGACCAGGGCCCGGACGCCGGCCAGTCCGCCGGAGAAGTCCGGCCGGTGGCCCAGTGTCGGTGCAGCGACTGTGCGGTGTGCGGGGAGTGGGTGAGGGCGTGCAGGAACGAACGCCTCACCTGGCGCCGCGCCAACTCGCCGCGGTGGACCACCGTCGGGCCTCCCGCCGCCGATGGCCGGCCCGTACACTCCGCGATCATGACGATCGACACGACCCATGCCGACGGGCCCGCACTCTTCCCGACGATGTCCACCATGCGCGCGATGCGCCGCCTGAAGCCGGATCCGGTGCCGGACGAGACGCTGGCGCAGCTCATACAGGCCGCCGTCTGGGGTCCCAGCGGCGGCAACATGCAGTGTTACGAGTACGTCGTGGTGACCGACCGCGAGGTGATGGCCCGTCTGGCGCCGCTGTGGAAACGGTGCGTGGACGCCTATCTGGCGACGACCGGGAAGTACGCGCCGAAGGGCATGGACGACGCGGCGTACGGCCGGATGGTCGCCGCGATCGAGTACCAGCGCGACCATTTCGCCGACACCCCCGCACTGATCGTGCCCTGCTACCGGTTCCCCGAGCCGCGCCTGGACGAGGAGGGGCTGCTGGCCTCGGCGCAGGCGCTCGGCCCGGCCGCGACCGAGCACATGATGAACACCCAGACGCGCTTCCAGGCGCTCGCCGAGGGATCCTGCGTCTACCCGGGCGTACAGAACATCCTGCTCGCCGCGCGGGCCCTGGGGCTCGCGGCGAACATCACCATCTGGCATCTGATGCTGGAACAGGAGTGGAAGGAAGCCCTCGGCATCCCCGAGGACATGCACACCTACGCCGCCGTTCCGGTGGGATGGCCGCAGGGCAACTTCGGCCCGGTTCGGCGCCGCCCGGTGGCGGACGTCATCCACCGCGACCGCTGGTAGCCCGGGCCCGCTGCCGCCCTGCCCGGTGACGGTCCGTCCGTCCACCGGGCAGGCGCCCGGCCGCCAACTCAACTCCGTTGGAGTGAAAGGGAATTCGACACACCGCTAGATGATTGTCATGCCCTGGACAGCTGGATACGCTGAGCGGGCTTCGCGGCCCTCGGCCCACCCCACTCGGGCCCGGGGGCCGTTTCTTCTCCCCCCACCGAGCAGGAGCAGGTATGCCCAGCCGCGCCGCCGCCCACACAAAGGGCCGCGCCACCGTCCTGGCGGCCCTCACCGCCACCGTCCTCACCGTGACCGGCACACCGGCCTTCGCCGCGCCGGACGACGGACACCCGATGAACCGGGCGTTCGCACGAGCCGCCGCCGAGTTCGACGTACCGCGCGATCTGCTCGCCGCCATCGGGTACGGCGAGACCCGGCTCGACAGCCACTCCGGGCGCCCCAGCCAGGCCAATGGCTATGGCGTGATGCACCTGGTGAGCAACCCCTCGAAGCGGACGCTGGAGCGGGCGGCAGCCCTCACCGGCAAGTCGCTCGCCGAGCTCCGCACCGACACCGGGGCCAACATCCTGGGCGGCGCGGCGGTGCTGCGCAGCTACGCGGACAAGCTCGGCCTCGACGCCCGGGACCGCGACGACATCGACGCCTGGTACCCGGCCGTCGCCGAGTACGGCGGCGCGCAGAGCACCTCCGCCGCCCTGTACGCCGACACCGTCTACACCTTCCTGGCCGCCGGGCTCGACGCGGTCGCCGCCGGCGGCGAGCGGATCACGGTGACCAGCCGTCCGGTCGCCCCGCAGAAGGGTTCGCTCTCCGCCACCGACGCACACGCCCAGAGCCCGGACTACCCGTCGGCGCTGTGGGTGCCGGCCGACCCGAACAACTTCACGGCGGGTCGCTCGGCGAAGATCGACAAGGTGGTCGTCCATGTCACGCAGGGCTCGTACGCGGGCTCGATCAGCTGGTTCCAGAACCCGACCGCGGAGGTGAGCGCCCACTACGTGGTGCGCTCCTCGGACGGCGAGATCACCCAGACGGTCCGCGACAGCGACACCGCGTACCACGCCAGGAGCGCCAACGCCTCGGCGCTCGGCATCGAGCACGAGGGGTTCGTCGACGACCCGTCCTGGTTCACCGACGCGATGTACCGGTCGTCGGCGGCCCTGACCAAGTCCCTGTGCGACCGCTACGGGATCCCGAAGGACCGGGCGCACATCATCGGGCACAGCGAGGCCCCCGGCAACGACCACACCGACCCGGGGCCCAACTGGGACTGGAACCGCTACATGGAGCTGGTCGGCGGGGACAGCGGCGGCGGCAACAACGGCGACGGGCTGAGCTTCACCTCGTACGCGACCCAGCAGAACGGCTCGACGGGCGCGCAGGTCAAGGCGGTCCAGCAGCTGCTGAACGACCAGGGCTATGCGGCGGGCACGGTGGACGGCAGCTTCGGTCCGGCCACCAAGACCGCGGTGACGGCGTATCAGGCGGCGCGCGGGCTGGACGCCGACGGCGTGGTGGGAGCCAGGACCTGGACCGCGCTGCTGTCGGCCGGTGCGACGCCGAGCCTCCAGCAGGGAGCCTCGGGCGATGGGGTGAAGCGGCTCCAGCGCTCGCTGACCGCTGCGCTCGGCTCGACGGTCGGCGTCGACGGCAGCTTCGGCCCGGCGACGGTGACGGCGGTGCGCAGCTATCAGACGAGCCGGGGGCTGAACGCCGACGGCATCGTGGGGCCGGACACCTGGACGGCGCTGCAGACGGGGCGCTGACACCCGTCTCCACGAGCGGGGCGGAGCGCGTGCGGGTCGCGCGCTCCGCCCCGCTCGCACCCTTCGCGTGGCAACGGCCCTGCTCCCCGGCCCCATGTCACGTTCAAGTAACCTGCCGGAAACCCTTGACGTTTCTCCTGGCTCGTTCTTAACCTCACTGCGTAGTTCGCATTCCTTGCAGTTCACGTGCTGCGGCGCTTTCCGCAGTGTTTTGACAGGCACAGACATAGACCACCTGTCGGTGGTTTCGTCATGCCTGTTTTTTTGTGCTCCCCGTGCCGCCGATGGGTCTTCCTCGAAGGCGGATTCATGGCACAACGTCCGAGCGTCAAAGGCGTCGCCGACGTCGTTGCGCTCATCGATGGGCTGGGAAAGATCACCGGCCGGGCGCAGGTCATCTGGTTTCTCGTGTTCGGCGGGCTGTTTCTCGACGCCTATTCGAATGCCGCGCTGAGCGCCGGTCTGGGACCGATGACGTCCCAGATGGAGCTCACCAGCACCCAGGTCTCGATCCTCACGGCCACCGCTCCGGCCCTGGCGATCATCTTCAACCCGGTCGGCGGCTGGCTCGCCACCCGGATCGGCCGTGTTCCCCCGCTGCTCATCGCCAAGGTGTTCGCCATCGCGGGCGCCCTGCTGGCCGCCTTCGCCGGTGACTTCACGGTCGTCTGGTTCGGCCGGGTCCTGGTGGGGGTCGCGTACGGCATCGACTTCGCCGTCGCCATGGCACTGCTCGCCGAGTACACGCCCGCGAAGCTGGGCGGCCGGCTGAACCTGTGGCAGGCCGTCTGGTACGTCGCCACCACCAGCAACCTCGCGCTCGCCCTGTTCTTCTTCAACCTGGACGTCGGCGCGGACATCTGGCGCTGGTCGGTCGGCTCGGCCGCGGTCGTGGCCGGCGCCCTGCTGCTGGGCCAGTGGCTGATGCTGCGGGAGAGCCCCACCTGGCTGGCGAGCAAGGGCCGGCTGGACGAGGCCGTCGTCAACCTGGACCGGATCTACAACATCAAGGCCGTCGCCGGGAAGCCCGACGAGGCGACCCGTGCCGCCACCGAGGCGCCCGCCATCGGTTTCCGTCAGGCCGGGCTGCTCTTCAAGGGCGAGTACCTGCCGCGCACGGTGCTGTCCTCGGTCATCTCGCTCGGGCAGTCGATGCAGTACTTCGCGGTCGGCTGGTACCTCCCGCTGATCAGCCTGACGATCTTCGGCGAGAGCTTCGAGAAGGCGACGATCGGCTCGATGGTCTTCAACGCCTTCGGTATCGCTGGCGGACTCCTCTCCGCCTACTTCGGCCGCCGGCTGGGACTGCGGCTCAGCTCCGCGGCCGGCTTCGCCGGGGTCTTCGTGGCGCTGCTGGCGATGGGGCTGACCTTCGAGAAGGTGCCCACGGCCGTGGCGTTCCTGCTGCCGGTGCTGTTCATCCTCTGCCACTCCGCGGGCCCCGGTGCCAACGGCAAGTCCATCGCCGCGCTCTCGTACAGCAGCGATGTCCGGGCGCTCGGCACCGGTGTCACCGGGATGGTCGGCAGCTTCGGCAGTGTCGTCGGGCTGTACGTGTTCCCGCAGATCAAGGACTCGCTGGGGCTCGCCGACACCTTCCTGGTGCTCTCCGTCGTGCCGCTGCTCGGCCTGATCACCTGCCTGGCGATCAAGTGGGACCCGACGAAGGCCGCGTCCCCCGACGAGCTCGCCGGGCAGGACCGGGCCGCCGCCGGCACGCGGACCGGCTCGCCGGAATCCGCGGAGTCCGTGACCGCGCGCTGACCGGCCGCCGGGCCTGTCGCACCACACGATGGTCCCCTCCCCTCTCTCCCCCTCCGCACAGCTCGCTCGCGATGCTCGCAATGAAAGGGCCGCAATGACGCAGACGTTCCCCGGCGCCGCCCCACGGCGCGGTGTGCTGTCCATCGACGAGGGCACCACGGGCACCCGGGCCGGAGTCGTCCTCGACTCCGGCGCCACCCACGAGGTGTTCTACCGGTCGATCAAGGTCAGCCATCCGGACGACCTCTCGGTCGAGCAGGACCCGATGGAGATCTGGACCGCCACCATCGAGGTGGCGCGCCGGGCCGTCGGCCGGGCCCGTGAGGAGGGCATCGAGATCACCGCGGTGGCGCTCTCCACCCAGCGGGCGACCGCGATGCTGTGGGACCGGGTGACCGGGCGGCCGCTGC